>CAMELY010000007.1 GCA_945926565.1 uncultured Clostridia bacterium
GCGGGGAATTTTCCAGCATTATATGTACTTTTTTGACGAAAAGAGAAGAGTGTTTCCGAAAGAGGGAGAAAAAGCAAAACCGCCGGCCGGGTATCCGGCTGGCGGTTCAGTGCGTCAACGCGCTTTGGCGTATTGGGGTGGGGGAGAGGGGATGACAGACCTCATGCCTGCTCCTCCTTCTCCTCCAGGGGATTGACGTGTACCATGCAGTGCTTCACCATGGGAAAGGCGCTCTCGATCTGGTCGTGAACCCGCTGGGCGATATCGTGGGCCTGCACCAGGGTGAGGTCTCCGTCGGCGGAAAATTCCACGTCCACGTAGATCTTGGAGCCGAACTGACGGGTCTTGAGCAGATCCAGGGCCCGGACGCCGTTCTGCTGGAGAATCAGCTTTTTCATCTCCCGCTCCAGCTTGGGCGAAGCGGCCTGGTCGGTGAGCTGCTCGATGGCCTGACGGAAGATGTCCAGAGCCGCCTTGAGAATAAAGACGCAGATGACAATACTGGCGATGGGATCCAGGACGGGGAAGCCCAGCCGGGCCCCGGCGATGCCCACCAGACTGCCGATGGAGGACAGGGCGTCAGAGCGGTGGTGCCAGGCGTCTGCCATCAGGGCGGCGGAGCCGCACTTGTTGGCCGCCCAGCGGGTGTACCAGTACATGGCCTCCTTGACGACAATGGAGATGACGGCGGCCCACAGGGCCATCAGCCCCGGCACCGCCAGGGTCTGGGCGGAGCGGATGCTCTCAATGCCGGAGATGCCGATACCGGCGCCGGTGGCGGCCAGCACCACCGCCAGCAGGATGGCGGCCACGCACTCCAGGCGCTCATGGCCGTACTCGTGGTTTTCGTCCGCGGCCCGGCCGGAGAGCTTGAGGCCCACCATGACGATGAGGGTGGAAAAGACGTCGGAGGCGGAGTGGACGGCGTCGGAGACCATGGCGGCGGAATGGCCGAAGATGCCGGCGATCAGTTTGCCCACCGAGAGCAGCAGATTGACCGCAATGCTCTGCCGGGAAACCCGCATGGCCAGGGTGTATTCGGAGCTGGGCTGATGTTCTGTCATGAGAAAGACCTCCCCAAAAGAATAAAAAAGATCCGTGGAACACTTGCTGTCCCACGGATTTTCTCTCATCTCCGCTGCCTTTCGGCCCGGCTTACGCCTGATCAGTTCGCCAGTCCCACTGGGCGGTGAATTGGTTTCCGATACTATAGCACGGCGGAACGGGGGAAGTCAAGGCAAACTATCCCGATTTTTCCGTCGGAAGAGCTCCGCTCATTTGCGGAAATGGTGGACGATGGCCGCCTCAATGCGGTCGCCGTATTTCAGCCCCAGATAGAACAGCAGAGCCAGGGCCAGTGCCGCGATGGGAATCGCCCAGATGGGGATGGAAAAGGCGGTGCCCCCCAGGGCAGAGGCCGCCAGCAGTCCCCAGGGCCGGGTGAGCAGCACGATGGCCACAAAGCGGCGGAAGGGGATATCGGTCAATCCTGCCAGGATGCAGATGATGTCGTCCGGGAAGAAGGGGAAGAGAAAGACCAGCACGAGAAAGGAGTCCCGCTTGCGCTGGATGATCTGCAGATACCGGGCGGAGAGCTTGCGGGAGACAAAGTTCTGGGCGAAATCCTGCCCCAGCAGCCGGGCCAGGGAGAAGGTGGTGCAGCTGCCCAGCACCACAGCGGCAATGGTGATGAGAAAGCCCTGGGGAAATCCGAAGAGCAGTCCCCCGGCGGCGGCGGTCACATTGCTGGGGATGGGGGCGATGATAACCGACATCAGCTGCAGTCCAAAGAACACCAGCTCTCCCCAGGGGGTGAACTGATCCACCCAGTCCCGAATCGCCTCGGCGGAGTAGTTGGTGAGGATATCGTTGGAGCGCAGGTACATGAGCAGCGCGGTCACCGCCAGCAGCACCGGCAGCAGGAGCAGCAGCTTTTTCGTCTTTGGTTTCACAAAAATCCCCCCTGAACAGAGTATAGCATACCAGGACAATATGAAGAAAGAGAAAACGGCTGTTTAAATTTTCCTAAAAACCGAGGGGAAAAGGGGACAAAAAAGCAGCCGGAAAGGGGCGAAAGCCCTCGCTTTCCGGCTGCCGCTGCGGCAGGAGATCAGGAGCGCTGATAGGTGAGCCTGCGGCTGGGGGTGTAGACCGGCGCCGCGCCGTAGATTGCCCGGTGCATCGTCCACAGCAGCAGGAAGGCGCAGACCACATCCAGCACAGAGTGCTGCTTGAGAAACATGGTGGACAGGACGATGAGCACCGACAGCACTGTGCTGCCCCGGTAGAGCACCGGATGGCGCAGGTCAAACCGGCACTGGGTCAGGGCGGACTGCACCGCCATGGTGGCAAAGACATGGATGCTGGGGCAGACGTTGGTACTGGTGTCCACCGACCACAGCCGGGCTACCAGCTGGGTGAACAGGTTCTTGTCCACGTCGATGTGGGGCCGCAGATTGAGGCCGGTGAAGAAGAAGGTGTACAGAATCAGGCACACCGTCATGCCGCCGAAGAGAACGCCGGTAAACCGATAAAAGCGCTCCTTGGGCTGGGTAAAGAGCATGTAGCAGATGCCGGCGGCAATATAGAAAAACCACAGCAGATAGGGGACGATAAAGTACTCGCAGAAGGGAATCATGTGGTCAATCCGCAGTTGGACGATGGTGCATTGGGAGGCATCCCGCTGCTCCAGCAGATAGAACCAGGGGAGATACAGCAGGAAATAGAGCAATACCCAGCACTGGGGATATCTGGAGATCAGTCTTTTCATATGCAAACACCTCAGCTTCTGTTTCGGGATTGGGTGGGCGCCTTTGCCCCGGGGCAAAGGACAAAACAGGCGGCCGCCTGTTTTGATAACACTGAACGCTTGGGAAGACCGGATGGCCGCTCTCCCGGAAAACAAGTGCATTATAGTACAGCCCACTGGAAAAATCTATGAACAAAAGCTAAAGGTTTCTTAAATAATTACTCAAATTCTTATGAAGTTTATCGTTTCGCCGAAAAGAGGAGGCGGTTTCGGCCCCTGGTCAGCCGGACACTGCCTGTCCCGCCCGCTTCACATGGTACAGGAAATAGAGACAGAGTAGGCCGAAGACAAAGCGGATTACCCAGGTGACAAGAGCGCGCTCGGTCATTGGAAGGAATGACCGAGCGCATGTTTTGCTAATACAGCGTCCTTATGTCCGGCAATGTCCGCAGGCGTCCAGCCGATCCGCCAGACTGGCCTCCTGAGGCGCGGCAGGGGGGAAAAACTCGCCTACCGGGAAGTCCAGCTGCTGGAACAGCTGGCAGGGATCGTCCTCTTTAGGGCCGTCGCACTGGCACTCCTTGTGGGGCATACAGTAGTCGTAGACCGGGATGAGCAGCTGGGAGTCCCGCTCCATCCGCAGAATGGAGAACTGGCCCAGGGTGATCAGCATCCGCCGCTGCCCGTTGTCTCCGAAGGAGATGCAGTCGTCAAAGGCGGCCAGAATGGCGGCGGGGACGTCGCTGCCCGCCGGGCAGTCACAGCTGCACTCGCAGCTGGCAGGGCAGCAGTGCTCGGTCAGCTTGAGGCTGAGCACCACCGGGTCGACTGCCTCCACAAAGGCGGTGGGCAGGTTGTCGCCGAAGCCCAGATCCGGGCCGGGGCAGGGTCGGGCGGAGGTGAAGGTCTTCGCCATGCCCTGGCTGCCATACAGGATGCAGCGTTTGTCATAGTAGACCAGGCCGCAGATGGGAGTGGCCCGGCAGCAGTTGCCGCTGGCGGCCTCCGCGGTGACCCGGTAATAGTACCGCAGATCTACCGTATAGAAGCCCCGGTGAAAGCCCACGGGATCCACCTGGACCGAGACGTAGAGCAGCTCCGCCCGGGCGGATTTGACGGTCTGGGCCCCGTCCAGCACGCTCTGGCTGGCCGCGGTGGGGTAAAAGCGCAGATCCTCCAGACAGTCCTTGGACTGGCACGAATCGTAGATCTTGCGGGTGTGAATGCAGGTTGCCTCTCGGATGGGGGTATCCTCGGAAACCGGGCCGGGAATGACGGGTTCAGCCATGGATGAAACCTCCTTGGAAAATGGATGGAAGCGGTCTTTGCGCTCCATGCCATTCTATGCCCTGGGCAGAAAAAGGTGCCGAAGGGGGAAAATCCGGCAAAAAGCAGACAGCCTCCGGCGCAAATCACCGAAGACTGTCTGCTTGCTGAAGCGGGGAATGCTCACCCGACAAAGTCTGCCAGCCGCTGAATCAGGCTGTCCGCCCGGGTGGTGGAGATGGTGTTGAGGAAGAGCACGTCGTCTACTCCCAGATCCTCGCACATCTCGGCGATCTTCCGGTCGTCCACCTTGGAGATATACCGATAGTCCACGATGTAGACATACTGGTAGTTCTCAATCAGGAAGGGGGCAAAGGCGTTGCCGTAGGATTCCTTGACCAGCATGACGGCGGAGCCGTCGTCCTTGTTGGGATTCTCAATATAGCTGTAGGGGTTGTCACCGCCGATAAAGGTGCCGTATTTATTGCCGGCGGAGGATTTTTCCACATTGCCGATGACCACATAGAGCCAATCGCTGATCTCCTCATTGGTGATGTGGATATTGTTGGTGGAGGGGGCCTCATAGGCGTACACCGTGTCCGGCGTCTTGGCCATGGCCTCGGACTTGGTGGAGTTGTAGAAGGTGCCCAAAAAGCCGTCATATTCGTGGGGGATAAAATCCTCCAGCGGGGTGGGGGAAAAGCCCGCCGCCTTGGCAAACTGCTCATAGGCCCGGTAGGCCCCCAGGGCGGTCCAGTGGTGGTCGGTGCGGAAGTAGAGGTATTCCCCCTCCAGATAGTGCTTGAGCAGGGTGTGATAGACCGGGATAGCGGTGACCTTGTCGCTCAGGCAGGAATTCATGTACTCGATGGCCGCCTTCTGGTCTGAGGTGTTGGCCGCCTCCTGGACGTCGGTGGGGACGCAGATTCCCATGCTGTTGGGGACGATAATGGAGTAGACGTTGGAGATGCCCTCCAGCTGCTCCGCCGCCCGGTTCAGCGCGTCGGTGTAGTTGTCGGCGTACTCCTGAACAAAGTTGTAATACTCATAGGCGGCATTATCGATGGAGAGAACGGCGCTGAGCTTTTCCACCACCGCGTCGTCGTCCAGCTCGGGGACGGTCAGCTCCTCCTCCGGCTCCTCTTCCGGTTCCTCGGCGGGCAGCTGCTCCGGCTGAGGCTCCTCCGGCGTGTCTTGGCCCTCCGGACTGCCCTCCTCCGGCTGCTGCGCTTCCGGGGGCGCCTGTTCCGGCTGGGCATCCTGAACCGGCGGCTCATTCGGTGAGGCGGGCTGCTGGGGATCGGTGTCTCCGGACGGTTCCGGATCCGTTTCTACCACAGGAATCTCATCGCCCTGGGTGACGTTTCCGGTGATCTTCTGGGTCTGAATGCCGTACAGGCCCTCCAACTTGGACTGGAGGGAGAGAAACAGATCCCGGAGGGGGAAGGTGTCGGCAAACCAGGTGGTGAGATCGGAGAAATAGCTGCCGTCTATAGCGGCGCTGAGGCTGAAGGTGGGAAAGGAGGTCAGATCCCGGTGCTCCTGGTCGGAATAGGTGGGACGAAGGGGGACAATCCACGCCAGCACGGTGAGCAGGCCGAGCACCGTCAGAAAGACGGCGATCCGGGGAGAGAGCCCCCGTTTCTGCTGAGGCGGCTTCTGCTCCTCGTACAGAAAGAAGGGCGTCTTTCTGGAACGGTGGAAAAAGGCATAGGACTTCCACTGAATGCGCTGAATCAGCCGCTTGAGCGGAAAAGGACGTTTCGTCATCATAAGATACGCACCGCCTTAGAATCGGTAATAGAGGAAGGGATTGTACTGGTCGCCCACCAGCGCCGCCGTGGAGAGAATCAGCAGCAGAACCGGCACCACACACTGGAGCACCGTCCAGGGCTTTTGCAGGATGGGCATTCCGTCCACTGCCCGGTCGATTCTGCGGTAGAGGTTACGAACCAGCGGCGTGCAGGCCAGCAGAGCGGCCAGCAGGAAGAAAATGTGGTTTTGCAGCTCCAGCTGGGTGACATAGTCGGTGAGAGGATTGCCGTTTCCGCCGAACAGCCCCCGGAAAGCGGTCACAAGACAGCTCAGATCGGTGACCCGGAAGATCAGCCAGCCCAAAGCCACCACCAGCAGAAGATACCCCCGCCGCAGCAGGCCGGGAATCCGTTCCATCCGCCCGCCCAGCAGAAACTTCTCCATGAGCAGGAAGAGCAGGTAGTACAGCCCCCACAGCAGGAAGTTCCAGCTGGCGCCGTGCCACAGGCCGGTGAGCAGCCAGACGACAGCCAGGTTGCGCAGATGGCAGGCCTTGCTGCAATAGCTGCCGCCTAAGGGAATATAGACGTAGTCCCGGAAGAAATAGCTCAGAGACATATGCCACCGCCGCCAGAACTCGGTCACCGACTTGGAGATGTAGGGATAGTTGAAGTTTTCCCGGTAGTGGAAGCCGATCATCCGGCCCATGCCGATGGCCATGTCCGAATAGGCGGAAAAATCCAGATAAATCTGCATGGTGTAGGCCAGCACGCCCAGCCACAGGGAGAGCACCGAGCGGCCGGAGAGCAGGGTCAGGGCCTCGCCTGCCTCCACCGAGGTGGCGCAGAGAAAGGTATTCGCCAGCGCCCCGCAGGGGTTAGCCAGCATGGCCTTTTTGGCCAGGCCCACGGCAAAGCGGCCGGCCCCCTCCGCCATATCCAGCCGGGTGACCCGGCGCCAGTCGATCTCATCCGCCACATCCTGGTAGCGGACGATGGGGCCGGCGATGCACTGGTGGAACATGCTCACATAGAGCAGCAGCTTCCAGAAGCTGGGCTGGGCGGGCACCTCCCGGCGGTAGACGTCCACCACATAGCTGATGAGCTGAAAGGTGTAAAAGCTGATGCCCACCGGCAGAACGATCTGAGGCACTGTCTCCGGCCAGCCAAACAGGCTGTTGGTATTGGAGAGCAGAAAGGTGAGATACTTAAAAATGCAAAGCAGCCCCAGATTGACGGTCAGCGCCCCGATCAGGCAGATCTTCCGCCCCCGGTGGGTACAGCCGCTCCGATCCATCCGCAGGCAGAACAGCCAGTCCGCCAGGGTCATCCCCACCAGCAGCAGCACATATTTGGGCCCCGCCCAGGCGTAGAACACCAGGGAAAAGCAGAGAGCCACGATATTTTTGCTGCGAATGCTGGGCGCCAGCCAGTAGCACAGCAGATTCAGAGGGAAAAAGGCGTAGAGAAAAATTAAACTGGAAAAAACCAAGAAAATTCACCAACTCTGGGGGCCGAGGGGCCCTGCGGCGTAACGCATCCTATTGCGCCCGGAAGAGAGAAAGAACCAAAACCGGACGACCGGCCTGCTCAAAATACAACGGAAGTCGACAGGAAACCTGCCATCTTAGTTTACCATAACAAAAAACAGGGCGCAAGGGCCAGTTGAGAGAAGGATAGACAAAACTGCAGTGCTTCTCCGGGGCAAATTTGACTATTCCGGGGCGGCCAAAACAGACAGGAAAAATCCCCTGGTATTTCACCCAGGGGATGGGGAGATCACCTGGAGGCGATCAGTTCCATTTCCATCTTTGCCCCGGCGGGGAGGGCGGCCACCTGGACGCAGGAGCGGGCGGGGGGCGCCGCGGGGAAACGGGTGGCATAGATAGCGTTGACAGCGGCGAAATCGGCCAGGTCGGTGAGGAAGATAGTGGTCTTGACCACGTTTTCAAAGGTCATGCCGGCGCTTTTCAGCACCTGCTCCAGGTTGTCCAGCACCTGATTGGCCTGGGCCTCGATGGTGTCGCCGGCCAGCTTGCCGGTGGCGGGCACCAGGGGCACCTGACCGGAGGTGAAGAGAAGATCCCCCACCTGTACGGCGTGGGAATAGGGGCCCAGCGCGGCGGGGGCGTTGGGAGAGGTGACAATTTCTTTCATGGGAACACAGTCCTTTCTTCCCGGGCAGCGCCCAGGCGGAATTGTAATCATTATAATCGGGCGGCCGGGCACCGTCAATGCCGGAAGGAAAGAAACCAAAAATCTGAAAAAACAGTTGACAGCCGGAGAGAGCTGTGCTATATTATCACTTGCGTCCGATACCAAGACAAATGCGGTATGCACGAGTGGTGGAATTGGTAGACTCGCTGGCTTCAGGTGCCAGTGCTCGTTGTGGGCGTGCGGGTTCGACTCCCGCCTCGTGCATCTCCCGGAACAGAGCTTCTGTTCCGGGATTTTCTTTTTTGCGATTGAGGTGATGCTTATGTCCCGCTGCCGGAAGATTTTGCTCTGGCTGCTTTTGCTGTGCCTGCTGGCCCTGGGGGCCAACGCCCTGCTCAACGCCGGCGTCTGGGTGACCCGGTATGAGATTGAGTCGCCCCGCCTGCCGGAGGGGTTTGACGGCTTTCGGATCGTCCAGATTGCCGACCTCCACTCCGTCCGCACACCGGAGCAGGCCCAGCTGCTGCTGACCCGGGTCCGGGAGGAGCAGCCGGATCTCATCGCCCTCACCGGCGACCAGATCGACAGCCACTATTACGCCGACCACAGCACTCCGGCTGAGGGAGAGGAGGAGGGCTTCCTGCCGGATCGGGACACCCTGGAGCTGATCCGGGAATTGACCGATGTGGCCCCGGTCTATGCCGTCTACGGCAACCATGAGATGATGCTGCTGGACGACCCGGAGCGCAATCCCTTCAAAACTGCCCTGGAGGAGATGGGAGTCACCATCCTCTACCAGCAGACGGTAGAACTGACCCGGAACGGGGACAGCATCCTGCTGGCGGGGATCCAGGATCCTGCTACCCTCTATAAAAATGAAGACTATGACGGCCTGCCGGACACCAGAAGCAGAATGCAGGCCATGCTGGATAACACCTTGGGAGAGACCGACCCGGAGCAGTTCGTCCTGCTGCTCTCCCACCGGCCGGAGTACTTTGCGCTGTATCAGGACTATCCCATCGACCTGGCCCTCACCGGCCACGCCCACGGGGGCCAGATTCGCCTGCCCGGCGTGGGCGGCCTCTACGCCCCGGGCCAGGGCTGGTTCCCGAAGTACACCAGCGGCGTCTTTCAGCAAGGCCGGCTCTCCATGGTGGTGAGCCGGGGTCTGGGCAACTCCATCCTGCCCCTGCGGGTGTTTGACCCGCCGGAGCTGGTGACAGTGACGCTGCGGCAAGCCCAATAAAAATCGCTCCTACCTGAGCGCAGGTGGGAGCGATTTGAGCATTATGCAGGTTACAGCATCCGCCGGATTGTGACAATCGGCGCATAGTTGACATTGGTATAGCAGATGCCGGCCCGGCTGTTGAGGGCGTTGATGATCTGACCATTTCCGGCGTAGATGCCCACATGGCCACTGTAGCAGACCACATCGCCCACCTCCATCTCGCTGTAGGAGACCTTGGTGCCGTGGTTTCGGATGGCGGCGGAGCTGTGGGGCAGACTGACGCCGAACTGGGCGTAGATCTGCATCACATAGCCGGAGCAGTCGCAGCCCTTGGTCAGGCTGGTGCCGCCCCAGACATAGCGGTTGCCCAAAAACTGCTGGGCGTAGGCCAGCACCGCCTCTCCGTCTGTCATGGCGGGATTTTCCACGGTAAAGCTGTCAGCCTCCGACGGCTCCACATATTCGCTGGAGATGTAGCCCTCCTGGCCGTCATAGGAGATCTGATACCACTCCTCCTCCGCGTCCAGGGGGGTGAGGGCGACGCCCTTGTCCAGCACTGCCAGCACCTCGCCGCCGCCGTCCGGCTCAGCGCGGAGCTTCAGCTTGCTGGTGGTGACCACCTCGCAGCCCACGTTGGAGAGGGGCACATAGCCGGTTTTGCCCTTGGCCTCCACATAGAACCAGCCGTCGCTGTAGCCCAGCACTTCCAGACTTGCGCCCTGGCCCAGGGGGGTCAGGGCTTCGCTGTCCTCCTCAGCGTCCTCCAGCAGGGAGGCGTCCTCGGTGAGAATGCTGACCCGGCCCAGGGTCTGCACGCTTACGGCGTCGGAGGCGATGTAACCGGTATAGACCTCATCCTCTCCGGCCTCGTAGGCGGCGGAGAGCCAGCCGGAGCCGTCGTCTTCGGACAGCAGTACCAGGCGATTGCCGTTTTCCAGAGAGACAGCCACTGCGCTGCCGTCCTCCGGCGCCTCCAGCAGGGAGGCGGTGGGGGCGGAGACAGTGGCCTCATAGGGAATGGCCGAAGCGTCGGCGGCCAGCGCAGTACCGGTACACAGAGCGGCGACAGCGCCGGTAAACACCAGAGTGCGGATCAGCTTTCGTACAGGAAACATGGAACCTCCAAACCAGGTGGGCGGACAGGACAGCTGGGGAGTGGTTTTGCTGCTTTAGCGGGTGGCCAGCGCCCGGGTCAGCCAGACATTGGCCAGATCCATGGCGGCGTAGAGACTGTTCTTCTCACTGGAGCGTACCACCCGATCCCGGTTTTTCAGGTTGGGGTCGGTGTTCTGCAGCTGGACAGAGACCTTGGTGGCCAGCGTCATGTCGTCCAGCGGGGCGGAGCTGAGCACCTGCAGCTGGATCATATACTTGTCGGAGGGATTGCCGTAATAGATCACATTGTCCTTGCGGCAGAGGGGATAACCCTTATATTCCAGGGGAAATTTAGACGGTGCAGACATTTTGTTACCTCCAAAATTAACTGTTACCAAATTGTAACATGTTAGTTACTGACTTGTCAACTGGTATTTTAGGTCTAAAGAGAGGATTTCGGCAAAAAAACCCCATCTCCCTAACAAAATCAGGGAGATGGGGTGAAACAATCGGGCGGGGCGGCGTAACAGCAGAGAAAGACAGGAGCCGGAAATCACACGTCCAGATAATACCGCAGCAACTCCTGCAGCAGCTCGTCCCGGTCCAGCTTGCGAATCAGCGTTCTGGCGTTATTATAATTTGTGATATAGGTGGGATCTTCGGAAAGGATGTAACCGACGATCTGATTGATGGAATTATAGCCCTTTTCCTGGAGGGAGCGATATACTTCCGTCAGAATTGCCCGGGTATCCCACTCCTCGTCCTTGGCTACGTCAAAGCGCCGTGTGTAATCGGACATAGGACAGCTGCACCTCCAAATCGCTGGATTTCTCTTATGCCATAAGAATCTATGTTCTATTTTACCCCAGAATGTCAATCCTGTAAAGAGGGTTGGAAAGGAAATTTAGCAGATTCCACAATTATGTGAACTGAAAATTGTAGAAAAGAGCGATCCGGCGTCCCCGGGAAAAGAGGGGACGCCGGAAACAGCATTGCAGCAGGGGAATTCAGCGCAGCACAGCCTGGCACTCCTGTTCCAGCAGGGCTAGGATCGCCTTGATATCGCCGTCGGCCTCCGCGTCGGTGAGGGTGTGATCCTCGGCCCGGAGCTTGAGGGCAAAAGCCACCGACTTCTTGCCCTGGGGGATGGGCTTGCCGGTGTAGATGTCAAACAGCTTGACCTCCTTCACCAGGCCCTTGCCGCCCCGGGCGATGCAGTCGGAGAGCTGGGCCACCGGGATGGACTCGTCGCAGACCACGGCGATGTCCCGCTCCACGGCGGGGAACTTGGGCAGGGGCTGGTAGAGCACCTCGCTCTGACGGCAGGCCAGCAGGTCGGCGAAGTCCAGCTGGGCGGCGAAGAGGGGCAGATCCATGCCGTAGTTCTTGGCCACCAGGGGGTGGATCTGGCCGAAGGTGCCCACAGCCTTGCCGCCCACCCAGAGCTGCGCGCAGCGGCCGGGATGGAAGGTGGGGTCATCCTTTTTGGCGGTGTACTTGGCATCCTGGATGCCCAGGGCGTCCAGCACCGTCTCAATGGCGCCCTTGAAGGAGAAGAAGTCCAGACCCTCGCCGTAGCCGCCCAGGCAGAGCTGCTGCCGCTCATCGGCCAGCTCCTGACCCTCCACGGGGAGATAGATCTTGGCGATCTCGTACAGCTTGGCGGCGGGGTTGCGGTGGTTGTAGTTCCGGGCCAGGGTCTCCAGCAGAGAGGGGATGGCGGTGGTGCGCATAATGGAGGTGTCCTCGCCCAGAGGGTTGAGAATGGTGACCGACTTGCGCAGGGGGCTGTCCTCCGGCATACGGATCTTGCTGTAGTCGCTGGGGGAGATGAAGGAGTAGGTGAGAATCTCGCTGTAGCCCAGGCCCCGGAAGATCTGCCCCAGGGACTTCTCTGCCTTCTGCTTGTCGGTGAGGCCGCCCCGGGTGGTGTCGCCCTTCATCAGGGTGGTGGGCAGATTGTTGTAGCCGTAGAACCGGGCCACCTCCTCGGCGATGTCGGAGTAGTGCGCCACGTCAGAGCGCCAGGAGGGGACATAGATGGTGTCGCCCTCCAGGGTGAAGCCCAGGTCGGTGAGGATCTTCTTCATCTCCTCAGCGGAGATGTCGGTGCCCAGCAGCTTGTTCACCTTGTCCGGCTGAAGCTGGAGGGAGGTGGGGACGTAGTCCTGAGCCACCACGTCGATAATGCCGTCCAGCACCTCGCCGCAGCCCAGCAGTTCCACCAGCTCGCAGGCCCGCTCCACGGCGGGGAGGGTGTTCATGGGATCCAGGCCCTTCTCATATCGGCCGGAGGCCTCGGTACGCATGCCCAGGGCCATGGCGGTCTTGCGGATAGAGACGCCGTTGAAGTTGGCGGACTCGAAGAAGACAGAGGTGGTCTGGTCGGTGATCTCGCTGTTGGCGCCGCCCATGACGCCGGCGATGCAGACCGGCTTCTTCTCATCGGCGATGACCAGCATGTTCTCGCTGAGCTTGTGGGGCTTGCCGTCCAGGGTGGTCATCTCCTCGTCGGGATAGGCCCGGCGGACGTTGATGTGGCTGCCCTCCACGCAGGCGAAGTCAAAGGAGTGCATGGGCTGGCCATACTCCAGCATGACATAGTTGGTGATGTCCACGATGTTGTTGATGGGCCGGACGCCGGAGGCCCGCAACCGCTCCCGCATCCACTTGGGGGAGGGGCCGATCTTGACGTTGCGCACCAGACGGCCGCAGTACCGGGGGCAGAGATCCGGATCCAGAATGTCCACATCCGCGTGGTTCAGGATGGACTCGCCGCAGCCCTTGACCTCGGGCTGGTGGAGCTGCAGGGGCTGGCCGAAGGTGACGGCGGCCTCCCGGGCCAGACCGATGACGCCCAGGCAGTCGGGGCGGTTGGGGGTGATCTCAAACTCCACCACATGGTCGTCCAGGCCCAGCACCTGGGTCAGGTCGTCGCCGGGCTTGCAGTCTTCGTTGAGAATGAAGATGCCGTCCTCAATGCAGTTGGGGAACTCCTTCTGCTGGGCGTGGAGGCCGGCCAGGGTCAGCACCTCGCCGGTAGCGGTGTTGTAGCAGATCATGTCCCCCTCGTGGATGTTCTGGCAGGGAGTGGTGGTCTCCGCCTGGCCCTTGCCGGTGTCCAGGGTGAGCCGGAACTGGGCGTAGGCCACCGTTTCACATTTCTCCACCCGGGCGGCGATCACCTTGCCGTAAATCTTATGGCCGGGAGCCACATCGGCGGGGATAGAGGGCTGCTCGCCGGGGAGAACGTGGTAGTCCCCCAGGATGGCGGCGGCCTGAATGGCGCCGTAGGGGAAGTCACGGGTGTCCAGGCCCAGCTCGCTCAGGCCGCAGAGCATACCGTTGGAGACCACGCCCCGGAGCTTGCCCTTGGTGATCTTGACGCCGCCGGGCAGGGTGCTCTTGTGCTTGGCCACGGGCACCAGATCGCCCACATGGACGTTCCAGGCGCCGGTGCAGATCTGGATGGGCTCTTCCGCGCCCACGTCGATCTGCAGCACCCACATATGGTCGGAGTTGGGGTGGCGCTCCATGGAGAGGCAGCGGCCCACCACCACGTTGTGGAACTCCGCCCCCAGATCGGTGACGATCTCCACCTTGGAGCCGGAGATGGTCATAGCTTCGGCAAATTCCTTATCGCTGACAGAGCTGCAGTCCACAAACTCATTCAGCCATTTCCGGGAAAGTTTCATATATCATTGCTCCTATCCATCAAATCTTGCGTCTATCAAAAGACGGCACAGGGACGCACAATTTGCGCCCGTTCAGACGTATGCCGCAGAAAGCGGGCGCACCGTGTGCGCCTCTACGGGCAGACGGGTAAGCAGTCAGCTTGTTTCAATTAAAACTGCTTCAGGAACCGGACGTCGTTTTCAAACAGCAGACGCAGATCCTTGATGCCGAACCGGCGCATGACCAGCCGCTCCACGCCCATGCCGAAGGCCCAGCCGGAGTAGACCTCGGTGTCAATGCCGCAGCCCTCCAGCACCTTGGGGTGCACCATGCCGGCGCCCAGAATCTCAATCCAGCCCTCGCCCTTGCACATGGGGCAGCCCTTGCCCTTGCACTCGAAGCACTGCATATCCACCTCGCAGGAGGGCTCGGTGAAGGGGAAGTGATGGGGGCGGAACCGGGTGACGGCGTCCGGGCCGTACAGAGCCTTGACCACCTCGTTCAGGGTGCCCTTCAGGTCGGCCATGGTGATGCCCTTGTCTACCACCATGCCCTCGATCTGGTGGAACATGGGGGAGTGGGTGGCGTCCACCTCGTCCTTGCGGAACACACGGCCGGGGGCGATCATACGGATGGGGGGCTTTTTCGCCTCCATCACCCGAATCTGGATGGGAGAGGTCTGGGAGCGCAGCAGGACGGAGGAGTCCTCCTTGGTGTAGAAGGTGTCCGTCCACTCCCGGCCGGGGTGGCCCTCCTCAATGTTCAGCTTGGTGAAGTTGTAGTCAGCCAGCTCCACCTCGGGGCCCTCGGCCACCTCGAAGCCCATGCCGGTGAAGACGTCGGTGATCTCATCGATGACGATGGAGAGGGGATGCTTGTGGCCCAGCTCGGTCTTGGTGCCGGGGATGGTCACGTCCACCGTCTCGGCGGCCAGCTTCAGGTTGAGGGCCGCGTCCGCCAGGGCCTTGTTCTGGGCGGCGATGGCCTCGGTGAGGGCGGTGCGCACCTCGTTGGCCAGCTGACCCACCACAGGCCGCTCCTCGGGGGGCAGCTTGCCGGTCTGCTTGAGCAGGGCGGTCAGCTCGCCCTTTTTGCCCAGGTACTTGACCCGGACGGCGTCCAGCGCGGCGGCGGCGTCGGTGCCCCGAATGGCCTCCAGCGCCTCGTCCCGGATTTTCGCCAGTTGTTCTTTCATCTTTGACAACTCCTTGTTTGGATAATAAATAAGGTGTAAAATCGCTGTTTGGACAACAAAAAACGTCTTTCCTCCCAAAACGGGACGAAAGACGGCTTCCGCGGTACCACCCGGCTTCGCCTGAATACTCCAGGCGCACTCTCGGCCGGTAACGGCGGCGACCCGGCCCGGCCTTTCCTCCGGGCAGCTCCAGAGCGAACCAAGCGGTACTCCTCCGTCTCTGCTCTCAGCCGGTGACAGAGACTCTCTGATCGAAGAGCAAACCCGCTATTTTCTCCTTCAGCGCAGTTCAATCGTATTATTTATAGCACAGGGCGTCAGAAAAAGCAAGGAGAAAATGCGCCGCTGTTTTCCGGCGGGGAAATTGCCAATTGCCTTTGCCTGTGCTACAATACCCGTGAATTGAAAGGAGGGAGCGCCATGACGGAACTGACCCGGGACCTGATCGCCTCTTGGCTGCCTGATCGTCCCGAGGACGGCCACAAGGGCACCTTCGGCAAGGTGCTGATCGCGGGGGGCTCGGTGGGCTTTTCCGGCGCGCCGGTGCTGGCGGCCCGGGCGGCGGTGCGGGGCGGCACCGGACTGGTCTTTCTGGGGGTGCCCCGGTCGGTCTGGCCTGCGGCGGCGGTCAAGTGTGACTCCGCCATGCCCTTCCCCCTCCCGGAGGATGCGGCTGGACGGATGACGGATGCCGCGGCAGCGGCGCTGAGTGAAAAGCTCTCCGACTGCGACGCGGGACTCCTCGGCCCCGGCCTGAGCCAGTCGGAGGCGCTGGACACTCTGGTGACCCGGGTGCTGGAGACAGCCCAATGCCCCATGGTGGTGGACGCCGACGGTCTAAATGCCCTCAGCCGGCATATGAATATACTGTCCCGGGCCAAGGCCCCCTGGATTCTCACCCCCCACGACGGGGAGTATCAGCGCCTCTCCGGCCACCTGCCGGGAGCAGACCGGGGGGCGGAGGCGCTGGCCTTCGCCCGCAAGCATGGCTGCATTCTGGTGCTCAAGGGCCACCGGACGGTGGTGGCCGCCCCGGACGGACAGGTCTATGAGAACACCACCGGCAACCACGGCATGGCCAAGGGGGGCAGCGGCGACGCCCTGGCGGGGCTGATCCTCTCCCTCCTGGGCCAGGGGATGGAGCCGGTGCAGGCCGCTGCCGCCGGGGTCTGGATCCACGGCCGGGCGGGCGACCGGGCGGCCATGGACAAGAGCTTCCGGGGCATGACCCCGTCTGACCTGATCGAGGCCCTGCCCCTGGTGTGGCGGGACGACTTTTCATCCTGAAGGAGGCATTTCATGCGCCTGTATAAGGGCGTACTGATGACACTCTCTCTGGCGCTGCTGCTCTCCGGCTGCGGCATCGGGGAGGCAAAGCCGGAGCAGGAGGCCCTCAGGCTCCGGGAGACCTACCAGAATCTCACCGGCTTTCAGGCCCAGGCGGAGGTCACCGCCGACTACGGAGACCGGGCCTACCAGTACACCGTCCGGTGCGCCGGAAACGCCCAGGCGGGCAGTCTGACCGTCATCGCGCCTGAGTCCATTGCCGGGGCGGGCGCCGCCTGGGAGGACGGAAAGACTGCGTTGGAATACGAGGGCATCAGCCTGGAGACCGGACAGCTCTCCCCGGACGGGCTGTCCCCGGCGGACGCCCTGCCGGTGATCCTCTCCGCCTGTGCCTCCGGCGCTGTGGTGGAGAGCGGCTGGACAGACTGGGGGGAGGGGGAGCGCAGCCTCTACCTTTTGCTCCAGAATCCAGCCGCCCAGGAGAGCCAGATCGCAATCTGGGCCGCTCCGGAGACCTGGGCCCTCCGCCAGGCGGAGATCCGCTGGGAGGAGCAGCGGGTGATCTCCTTTACCTTTACCGATTTCACGCTGGAGACAGCGGAACCATCTACTGAATAGAGAAAGAAGCGATACCGATGACAGAACAGACCCGCCGCACCTGGGCGGAAATCCATCTGGACCGGCTGGAGCGCAATTATCACAAGCTCCGTGCCCTGGCTCCGGAGAGCAAATTTGCCGGCCTGGTCAAGGCCAATGCCTACGGCCATGGAGCGGTTCCGGTGGCAAAAAAGCTGGAAGAACTGGGGGCAGACTACCTGCTGGTGGCCTGCCTGGACGAGGCGGAGGAGCTGCGCCAGGCGGGGATTCACGCCCCCATCCTGATTCTGGGCTACACGCCCGTGGAGTACGCAGGGGAGCTGCTGGAGTATGGGATTACCCAGACCGTCTACGACCCGGAGCAGGCGAAAGCCCTCTCCGACGCCGCCCTGGCCCGGGGAAAGCGGCTTCGCTGCCACCTCAAGGCGGACACCGGCATGTCCCGGCTGGGGATTCTCTGCGACGAGGCACACCTGGAGCAGGGGGCGGAGACGCTGGCGGAGATGGCCCGGCTCCCCGGCCTGGAGGCGGAGGGGCTGTTCATGCACTTTGCCGACGCCGACACCTGCCCGGAGTACTCCCGGATGCAGATTGACCGCTACCGGCGGCTGCTGGCCCTGCTGGAGCAGAAGAGCGTGACCTTTGCCATCCGCCACTGCTGCGCCGGGGCCGCCAGCCTCAACTATCCGGAGGTTCACTTTGATATGATCCGCCCGGGCATCCTGCTCTACGGTCATCAGCCGGATCACGCCTGTGACGGGATGCTGGACGTGGAGCCGGTGATGGAGGTGAAGACCCGGGTGGCCTCGGTGAAGCATTTGCCCAAAGGCACCTGTGTCAGCTATGGGCGCACCTACACCCTCCAGAGAGACAGCCTGGTGGCTGCCGTGCCGGTGGGCTATGCCGACGGCCTGTTCCGGCTGCTCTCCAACCGGCAGGAGATGCTGGTGCACGGCCAGCGGGCGCCTCAGATCGGCCGGGTCTGCATGGACATGTGTATGCTGGACGTGACCGACATTCCTGATGTTCAGGTGGGGGACGAGGTCACTGTGTTCGGTGACGGCCTTCCCCTGGAGGAGAAGGCGGACACGGTGGGTACCATCACCTATGAGCTGCTCTGTGCCGTCTCGCCCCGGGTGAAGCGGGTGTATCTGTCCTAACCAGAGCCGAAGCAATTGCGGCGGCAGACACAGTAAAATGGAAAGCCCAGTTCGGTCTGATTCCGAACCGGGCTTTTCGCATTGCCGGAAAAGCAGTGGATGGCTTACGCCTCCAGCAGTCGAATGTAATGATTTGCCTCCCGCAGGACGTGGTCGGCCAGCAGCGGGAGAATGAGCGAGCGGATCTGGCAGCGCTCGATGCCGTCCACGCCGGAGCGCTTGAAATCCCGGAACTTCCGGGTCAGAACCAGAGGGCTGCCGCTGCAGATCACTCTGTCCTGGGCCGCCCCGGCGGTCTCCAGCAGCCGCCGGTAATCCGACGCGAAGCCGTCGGCAGTCTGAATCAGGGCCTCCTCGCCGGGGTCCAGCAGGCCCCGGATGAACAGGGCATGCTCCATCATAATCTGGGTCCAGAACAGCTCTCCGTCCTGCACCGCCTGACAGCCGCAGGTGTCCAGGCCCTCCAGCTCCATCAGATGGGTACGGTAGAGGCGGGCCTCCCGGAGAATATGCTCAATGAGCAGGGGATAGTTGGCAGTGGCGATGCTGCAGGAATTGAGGGCGGCCAGCGTCCGCTCCTTCAGGCGGATGAGGCAGTTCACCAGCCCCAGCCCGTCGCGGTTGAGCTGCTGTACCTGACGGGTCAGCTGGGGGGAAAGACATACCTCAGCGCCGCAGTCCCGGCCCCGGAGGGCCATGACCCGGCGGGTCAGCTCCTGATTGAGGGCGGTGCCGGTCAGCTGCTGGGTCTGACACTCGGCCCGCAGGGTGAATTCGGTGAACAGCTCGCCGGAATCCAGAACACAGGAGCGAACCACGAGATTACTCAGTGAGATCGCCCGGGCCAGCAGCGCCTCCAATTGCCGGAGCAGCGCCTCGCTCTCCTGGGCCAGGCCTGCGCCGGGGGGCAGAAAGCCCACCTTGAGAAAGAAGGCGTGTTCCTTCATAATGCGTGCGAAAAACAGATGCAGCTCCAGAGAACGGACCACATAGTCCTGGGATTGTTCCATAACAGATGCTCCTCCTTACGACAATACCGGATGGGCCAGTCTATGCCGGGAGGAGGGGCGGTGTGTCTGTCAGAGGAGAGAGCAGCTTGGGCCCGGTTTTACCCGTCCTTTTCCTCCATCACGCTCATATAGGCGGGGCGGATGATCTTGTCCATGCAGATCAGCTCTTCGATGCGGTGGGCGCTCCAGCCCACAATGCGCGCGATGGCGAAGATGGCGGTGTACAGCTCCTGGGGAATGCCCAGCATGTCGTAGACAAAGCCGCTGTAAAAGTCCACATTGGGACTGACCCCTTTGTAGATGTGCCGCTTTTCGGCGATCAGTTTGGGAGCCAGCTCCTCAATGTTCTGATAGAGCAGCAGATCCCGCTCCCGGCCCTTTTCCGCCGCCAGCCGCTCCACATAGCCCTTGAAGATCCGCTCTCTGGGGTCGGAGAGGGAATAGACGGCGTGACCCATGCCGTAGATCAGGCCCTTCCGGTCAAAGGCCTCCTTGCTGATGATCTTGGAGAGATAGGCGCCGATCTCCTCCTTGTCGGCGTAGTCGCTGACATGGGCCCGGATGTCGGCCATCATCTCCATGACCTTGATGTTGGCGCCGCCGTGCTTGGGCCCCTTGAGAGAGGACATGGCCGCGGCCACGGTGGAATAGGTGTCCGAGCCGGAGGAGGTCACCACCCGGGTGGTGAAGGTGGAGTTGTTGCCGCCGCCGTGCTCCATGTGGAGAATCAGGGCTGTGTCCAGCACCTTGGCCTCCGTGACAGTGTATTTCTGGTCCGGACGCAGCATCCGCAGCAGATTTTCCGCCGTAGACAGCGCCGGGTCGGGCCGGTGGATGATCATGCTCTCCTGCTTTTCGGAGTAGTTGTAGGCATGATAGCCGTAGACGGCCAGCAGGGGAAACTCACTGATCAGCTGCACACACTGGCGCAGGGAGTTGGAGACGCTGGTGTCGGCGGCCGTCTCGTCGTAGGAGGCCAGGGTCAGAATGCTCCGGGTCATGGAGTTCATGATGTCGCTGCTGGGGGCCTTCATAATGACGTCTCTGGTAAAATTGGCGGGGAGCTGCCGGTATTCGCCCATCAGCGCCGAAAAGGCGGCCAGATCCCCCTGGGTCGGAAGCTCGCCCATGAGCAGGAGGTAGGCGATTTTCTCAAAGCCCATCTCCTCGCTGCCAAGACTGCCGATCAGCCGGTCCACCCGGTAGCCCCGGTACCACAGTTCGCCGTCGCAGGGGGTCTTCCTGCCGTTTTCAATTTTGGAGGAGACGATCTTGGAGATGTTGGTCAGACCGGTCAGCACGCCGTTGCCGTTCTCATCCCGGAGCCCCTTGTTGACGCCGTACTCCTCATACAGCCGGGGAGCGATGCTGTCGTTTTTCCGGCAGACCGCCTCCTGGGCCTCAAAATATTCATTCGGGTGATCCAACGCCATCAGCATCCACCTCCGCTCTGTCCAATTCGCTGTTCATCACAACCTCCAGCTGCTGCATCATCTGCAGGAGCTGAACCATGTTCTCCTTGCCGTATCGGGCAATGACACGGCCGTAATAGTCCTTCAGCACCTGCTCCTGACCGCGCATCTGGACCGAGCCGGTGTCCGTCAGGGTGACATAGGTACCGTCGCAGCCGTCTCCGTCGTGGGACCAGCTCAAAAGCCCCCTGTCCCGCAGGGTGCCCACAATTCTGGAGGCCTGCCGGACCGGAATCTGCATCCGGTCAGCCAGATCCTTCAGATAGGTCCTTCCGGAAGGATCCGCCGCTGCTGTCTCTTCAATAATATGAAGGGCCACATATTCCGGGATATTCAGATCCTTAAAATACTGCCGCACCGGGCTGTTGCTCATCAGGTATCTGCGGTAGGTCAGCTCGTTTGACAGCTCCGCAATGTCAGATTTTTCCATTTTTCCATCACTTTCTTTCATAATTCGGAAGAAATTTCAGGTCTAAAGGCCTATTATATTTACTATCAATTCTATTTTATCACTTTTCGCCTGTCACATGTTAAAATTTTTTAAAGCTTGCTTCCATGTGCGAAGGATTGGCCTGCCATAAGAGACTTGACAAACTGAAAGGAGCGGGACATGCGCCCCGCTCCTTTTGCTTACCGTGTTTTCTTTTTTCGTGTCAAGCAGAAGAACAAACTGCACCCGCTGCACAGCAAAATGACGCTCCAAAGAACGACGTTGCTGGTATCGCCGGTTTGGACAGAGACCACTTTTTCTGAATCCTTCGCTGTGTTTTCTGCCGTGGGATTACCGGTTGAGGATGTTTCAGCTGCATTTCCCGCTTTTTTTGCCTGATACGCGATCACGACAGGGGACATACTGGTAAATCTGACGCAAATGCCGTCCTGCTCAAGCGTACATGGCAGAACTTCAATCTCGCCGGCCCTGCTTCCGGATGTAATCATATGTGTGACGACAAAGATAAACTCGTCCGCATTGGTTCCTTCCGGATAGGGCAGAATCACCTCAACGCCTTCTGCCGGGAAATTCTCAGGCGTCACGTCCGTCCATGTGCCGTCAGCATTCTGAACCTGAAGCGTGACGTCCAGAAGCACGCTCTTTACGTCTGCCTCGTTGAAGGCTTCATCAGAGGCAACAGCGGCGTTTACGAGCGCCTTGTAAATGGACTTGACGGAAGAATGCTGGTCAGCGACACTCTGCGGAACGCCCGGCAAGCCAGCGGATATTTCTACCCGCTGAGCTTCATCCGGCTCCAATTTCGGCAGAAGAATCTCTTCGATATCCTCAATCGGAATGGTTCCGGCAGCGTCCCTGAACGCTGCGCCGCAATCCTTACACGCCCAGAAGGAGGTATAGCCGTATTCGTCATAGGTGGGA
Source organism: uncultured Clostridia bacterium (assembly GCA_945926565.1). Lineage (GTDB taxonomy): Bacteria > Bacillota > Clostridia > Oscillospirales > Oscillospiraceae > Onthomonas. The sequence continues at coordinate 22,018 of CAMELY010000007.1, forward strand.
GCCTGCCCCGGAACTTCGTCCAGATCGTGTACACCGCTGCCTTCGGTATACTGCAGCTCATTTCCGTCCGCATCCACCTGCCAGCCGCAGCCGGTGCACTCATAGAAATCCACCGTAAAACCGCCGCTGCAGGGGGCGTAGTTTGCTTCATACTTCTCTGCGCCCGGCGTGTGTATGCCGGTACCCTCGGTATACTGCAGCTCATTTCCGTCCGCATCCACCGGCCAGCCGCAGCCGGTGCACTCATAGAAGT
>CAMELY010000008.1 GCA_945926565.1 uncultured Clostridia bacterium
ATGACACATCTTGAGATACCCAACAATATCTTTAACTAAGGGAAACGGGCCAGGGCTGCCCGGACATCTCCCTCTTTCCCCCCCTTTCCCGGGCACTGGAGCTGGATTTGGACGCCCTCCTGTCCGGCGAACGAAAGGAAAACCGTTTTTTGGAGGGTAACATGAAAAAGACCAGCTATTACGTCTGTCCGGCGTGCGGCAATCTGGTGCTGGCCGCCGGAAGCGCTCAAATTTCCTGCTGCGGCCGGCGGCTGGAGGCTCTGACGCCCCAGAAGCCGGACGAGGCACATCGTCTGCGCGTGGAGCAGGTGGAGGACGAGTGGTTTCTCACCTCGGAGCACCCCATGACCAAGGAGCACTATCTGTCCTTTGTGGCCCTGGCCGCCGGGGACCGACTCACCCTGGTCAAAACCTACCCGGAGTGGGAGCTGCAGGTGCGGCTGCCCCGGCGGGTGCACGGGATGCTGCTCTGGTACTGCACCGGGCACGGGCTGTTCCGCCAGCCGCTGTGAGCGCTTTGTTTTGACATCCGCGGAAAAAGCAAGTACAATGGGAGACGAATCCAATTTCGTCTCCCATTTGTATTTTACGAGGTGATCCCATGCTCGACACCCATCTTCACTCCGACGTCTCCTTTGACGGCCACAGCAGCCGGGCGGAGATGGCACTGGCCTCCAGAGCCGCCGGTGTCACCGGCCTCTGCTTTACCGACCACTACGACGTGGTCAACGAGAAAAATCAGCTGGTTCCGGTCTATGACTGGGCCCCTGCCCGGGCCGCCCAGCAGGCCGCCCGCGCCGCCCTGGGGCCGGACTTCCCTCTGGGTTACGGCCTGGAACTGGGCAACGCCCCCGCCGACTTTTCCGCCGCCGCCAAGGCCCTGGAGGAGCCGGGGCTGGACTTTGTCCTGGGCTCCATCCACAACGCCGGTCCGTCCCTGGGGTGGCAGGACTATTATTATGTCAACTTCTCCTCTCCGGAGCAGTGCTATCGGTATCTGGACGACTATTTTACCGGTCTGGAGGCCCTGGTGGCCTGGGGCAATTTTGATTCTCTGGCCCATCTGCCCTATCCCCTGCGGTACATGGCCCAGCGGGACGGCCAGCCGGTGAGTCTGGAGCCTTACGAGGAGCGGATTCTCGCCCTGCTCCGGGCCCTGATCCGGTCGGGCAAGGCGCTGGAGGTAAACTCCAGCAAGTCCGAGGTGCTCATGCCGGAATACGGCTGGCTGTTGGAGCGGTACCATGAACTGGGCGGCCGGCTGGTCACCGTGGGCAGCGACGCCCACCGGGCCTCTGACGCGGGCAAGGGGTTGCGTCAGGCCTATGCCCTGCTCCGGGCCAAGGGCTTTACCGAGGTCGCATTTTATCAGGGCCGTCAGCCCCGGCTGATGCCCCTCTCATTCTGATACAGGAGGCTTTTCCATGAGAGAGATTTCCTTTGACCGGATCACGCAGACGGTTCGGGATCTGTGTATTCAGGCCAACTGCCAGCTGCCGGAGGATGTGCGCTGCGCCATCCGGGCCGCTCAGGAGACCGAGGTCTCCCCGGTAGGCCAGTCTATTCTGGGCGACCTGGTGGAGAACTACACCTTTGCCGGGGAGCGGAACCTCCCCATCTGCCAGGACACCGGCATGGCGGTGGTTTTCTGTGACCTGGGCCAGGAGGCCCATATCACCGGCGGCCTGCTGTCCGACGCTGTCAACCAGGGCGTATCCCGGGGCTACACTGAGGGCTATCTCCGGTGCAGCGTGGTGGCCGACCCCCTCCGGCGGGTCAACACCGGGGACAACACCCCTGCCGTCCTCCACCTCCGGCTGGTGGAGGGAGACAAGCTGACCATCACCGTGGCTCCCAAGGGCTTCGGCAGCGAGAATATGGCCAGCCTCACTATGCTCAAGCCCTCGGTAACCCAAGAGCAGGTGGAGGACAACATTGTGGAGGCGGTCTCCCGGGCAGGCTCCAACCCCTGCCCCCCCATTGTGGTGGGCGTGGGCCTGGGCGGCGACTTCGAGCTCTCCGCCATTCTGGCCAAGCGGGCCCTGCTCCGGCCTCTGGACGAGGAGAATCCCGACCCCTACTATGCCCAGATGGAACGCCGGATTCTGGACAAGATCAACCGCCTGGGCATCGGCCCCCAGGGACTGGGGGGTCGCACCACCGCCCTCAAGGTCAGCATCCTGGCCCATCCCACCCACATCGCCGGACTGCCCTGCGCCGTCAATATCAACTGCCACGTCACCCGCCACGCCACCGCCGTATTGTAATTATGTAAATCATTCAGCTCTCCCTTTTAGAATTGTTTTTTCTAAAATTTACAGTTTGTACTTTTCCTTTTCGCAGACTGTGCTATAATAGAGGAAGAAGGAGACCATCCTTCGGACAGTCACCAAGGAAGGAGCTGAATTGCAGTGAAATTCGCATTCATCGACAAGAAGTCCCCTCAGCCGGAGAAGATCCTGGCTTATGCCGAGAAAAAGGTGGGCAAGCTGGATCGGTACTTCCACGACGACGCTGAGGCCACCGTTCGTTTCCAGGAGAAGAAACGGGGCCAGGTCAAAATTGAGGTCACCGTGCGCACCGGCAGCTCCATCTTCCGGGCCGAATCCTATTCGGACTCCATGTTTTCCGCCATTGACGCCGCTGTGGACACCATTGAGGGTCAGATCCGCAAGAATAAGACCCGTCTGGCCAAGCGGCTGAAGAAGGACGCCTTTGCTGAGCTGGCCGCCCCGGCGGGTGAGGAGTCGGAGGACAGCCTGCAGGTGGTGCGGGCCAAGCGGTTCGCTCTGTCCCCCATGGGGGTGGAAGAGGCCATTTTGCAGATGAATCTGCTGGGACATACCTTCTTTGCCTTCCGCAACGAGGACGAGCAGGGCGCTTTTTCCGTGGTCTACGCCCGGGAGGATGGCGGCTACGGCCTGATTGTGGATCAGCAGTGAGGGCTGACTCACCCGTGAGAGGGTGGGGATGCTTCTGGATGAGTTGTTGACAAAGTCCCCGGGGAGGTTTCCCCGGGGACTTTGAGCGTTTTTGGGACAGGGCAATGTCAATGCCCTGGTAAGTTGTCGATGGCTGACGGTATGCCCTTTCTGGAACAGCAGCCGGCCCTCGGAGGTTCCTCCTTCCGTTTGAGAATGCCGCAAAGGGAAGGCAGGCGTGTGCTCCGGTTTTCGACGGGTTTTTGCTGTTTTTACCAGTTGCGCCTCATAATCTCCTCGCAGGTGCGCTGGCTGTTGTTGTGATCCAGGTAGGCGTACATATGGGGCCGCATTTCGGCGTATTTCTCCGGCAGCCGGAAGTCATTTTGGGCGTAGGCCTCCAGCTGGGCCAGCAGCTCTTCCGTGGTCATCACCCGGTCGCCGAAGAGCTCGGTCTCCATGTCAATGTAGGAGCCGGTGGTCTCGTTGTACTTGTCCACGTCAAACTGATAGAAGAGCACCGGCTTGCCCTGGTAGTACACATCCCAGCAGACGCTGGAGTAATCGGTGACCAGCAGCTTGCAGCCCATAATCAGCTGGTTCAGAGGCTCGGCGCCGAAGGGGATCATCCGCACCCGGCTGCCGTTGGAGATGGAGAAATTGGACAGATACTCCCGGAATTTGGGATGGATATAGAAGTCCAGGTAGAGATCCTGTTCCTCCAGCAGCCGGGCCAGTCTCGCGTCGTTGAGCAGAGACATGTAGTTCCGGTAGTAGTCGCTGGCCATAAAGACCACGTCGGAGACCTCTTCCAGCCAGTTGCGCCAGGTGGGCATGACCAGGATATGCCGCTCCTTCAGTCCCTTGTCCTCCAACACGTCCCAACGGGCCAGTCCGGTGATAATGACGTCCTCGGTGGGATAGGCCATCTCGTTGACGATGATGTCGTGCTCCCGCTGGTTGGAGGTGACAAAGAGGTTGACGGCATTGGTGCCCTTCCGGTAGAATTCCACCCGTTTCAGGGCAATGACGCCATGCTGGAGGAAGACCAGCTTTTTCTGGTTCATGATCCGGGGCAGAATGATGCTCTCCTTCGCCCGCCAGGCGTAGGCATGGGCCTTGGAGTCGCTGGAGATGAGCAGACGGGCGGCCAGGATATAGACCATGTGCTTCAAGCTCATGAACTGGATGACATGATCCTTATAGGGCAGCAGCCGCTCCCGATAGTCCGGCTGCTTTTTATCGATGACAAAGTAGATGTTCCGGTTCATCTTCCGCTCCATGTCGTTTTCCATGCAGTGGCGGAAGAAATAGAAGCCGTTGTCCTGGGCCATGCAGCAATACTTCTCATAGCAGAGAAAGATGTGCTTTTGCGTCAGCTGCTTGCGAAACAGCTTGGACAGCACCAGGGCGCAGCGCTCCTTGAGCCGGAAGATCAGGCCGCTGTAGGGGCTGTATTCCTGGCAGACCAGGGCAAAGCTGTTATCCGCCGTCTGATACAGCGAGACGGACAGATCGCTCCCCTGCTGGTAGCTGCCGGAGAAAATCGTCCGCTCCAGCTGCTTGCGGCGGCGGCGGAACTTTTTCTGCGCCCGGCTGTCCTCCGTCCGGAGCATGGGGCGGATCCGGACCATGCGAGGCACTCCATCCTGTCCCTCAAACACTGCCCGGATATCCCAATAGAGGGGAATAAACTGCATCTGGGACAGATCGATATCCGCCGTCAGCCAGGTTACCTCCTCCTGCTGATGCACCCGCTTGGCAGGGCAGAAGAAGATCTGCCGGTCCGGCTCCAGCTTATACCGGTGCGCCAGGGCGATGGAGGTCCACTTTCCCGGCACCGTGTTGGGGCAGCACACCTTGATATGCAGATGGGTGCCCCGGAGCTGGACCCGCTCGCTGCGGCAGACCAGCTGCCGCTCGTAGCGGCGCATCCGGTCGGCCGTCTGAATCTGGCAGTAGCCGTTGGAAGGGCAGCAGATCAGGGCCTCCACCGTCTGGTCTCCCAAGGGCACCGAGCCAACCGGCTCGTTATAGGCAAAGGCGTAATTCAGATAGACAGGGTCGGTATCCAGACCCCGGCGGATGGTCTGCTCCGGAATACGCAGCTGCATATTGTAATAGGCGTCCCCCCGGCGGATGGCCAGAGACAGCTTCCAATAGCTGATCAGGCTGTTTTGCAGCCCCCCGGCCAGGGCGGACAGATCCGCCGACAGCAGGCTCCGCCCCGCCGTACAGGAGAGCACCTCTACCGGAAAGGTGAGCCAGTTCCCCTTGCAGACCGCCCGGAGGACAATCTCGTCCTGGGCAGTCAGCTCATAGCCGGGCAGTTCAAACCGCCAGTGCCAGTTCTGTCCGCCCAGATTCCGGATGGCACAGTGGCCCATCACCGGCAGCAATCCCTGCTCCAGGGCCTGCCGCAGCCCGATCCCATTCAGCCCCGTCTGGCAGACCGGGGGATGCGCTCCCGCCGTCAGCGTGGGCCGGCACAGGTCGTCCAGCTCCAGATAGCAGCCCCGCTCCCCCTCCCGCCGCAGCGGAGTGCCGTTGGAGAGGACTTCAATCGCCTGATGGATTTTGGGCGTAATCACCGCCAGCGGCACATGGTAGCGCACCTCGCCCTCTGTGTGGAGGACGCCGGAGAGGGCATACTGGGCACCGTCCATGGGCAGGTCGTCCAGGCGCAGCGCACCGCAGTACCGGTCCTCCCGGAGCTGGCAGGGCATAAACCGCTCCCCCTCCGCCTCACCGGTGAGCCGGTGGAGGGAAAAGCCCTCCAGCCCCGGAGCGCCCTCCGGCGCTTTCGCGGCCAGGAGCAGACTTTCCTCTTTGACTGCCATACCCAGCAGGCCGTAGGACATCTGCTGCCAATACCGAAGACTCCTGGGCACCATGGACAGCACCAGAGAAATCTTCTTTTTCTCTCGCCGGATAAAGTGAGGCAGCACCTCATAGAGGATCTCGCCCCAATAAAAGCTGGCCGCCGGACTGCCCCACAAGTCCCGGTCATCAAACAGATAGGGGCACTGGCGGCCCGGCCGGAACCGTGCCGCGGACTGGCTGCTCAGAAGGGGATACTGCTTCAGTCCCCCCTCCACCCGCTGGGCCAGAAAGGCCAGCAGCGGCCGTTTCTCCTCCGGGTCATAGGCGGCCTCTGCCCCGGAGAGTTCCGCAGTCAGCGCGCCGCCCTCCACCTGGGCAGGGACATACCAGTGGCTGGTCTCCGGCCAATTGGAAAACACCAGCACCAGTTCCCCCTGGGGAAAGGCGCCGTTGGTGCATTGCAGCCGGAGCTGGCCATATTTTGCAGGCAGCAGGGCCACCTTGAGGGGTAGTGCCGTGGAGACCAGCGGCATGTCCTTACCCAACGGCTGCCAAAGAGCGTTTTGCTGTGACATAGAGCACCTCATATCAAAACGAGAAACGAAATTTCTTCCAAATGGTAAGATTCACCATGTTGCATTATAGCATATCTGCTCCGCCCGGCACAAGATACTCCCCAAAATCTCCTCTGTATTGGGTATAAAAATGTCCCGGACGGCAAAGCCGTCCGGGCTCTGAGACATTATCTTACCCTGCCATCTCTCCCAGCATCTGCCGGAAGATCTGTCCGAAGGTGAGCCGGGGCACGTCCTCCGCGGCCACCAGGGGGATCTCCTGCACCGCCTGCTCTCCCACCGAGACGGTAAGGGTGCCCAGCACATCTCCCGCATGAACCGGCGCCTCCACTGTCTCCGCCAGGGTCACCTGGCTGGTCACCTGGCCCAGCTGGTCCCGGGTCACCAGCAGCCGGGGGCTGCTCTGGAGCACCGGCTGCACCGTGTCCGCCGTTCCCAGCGTCACCGGCACCGCCTGGATGGGCTCTGCCGGAGCGGCCTCCGCCATGGCCCAGCCTCCGAAGCCGTAATTGAGCAGCGTCTTGGCGCTCTCAAACCGGTCAGAGGAGGTCTCTGACCCCAGCACCACGGCGATCAGCTCCATTCCATTGCGCATGGCGCTGGCCGAGATGCAGAAGCCCGCCCCCTGGGTGGAGCCGGTTTTAAGGCCGGTGGCCCCGTCGTAGTAATAGATCAGCTTGTTGGTGTTGGCCAGCTGGAATTGGCCGTCCCGGAGGGTGTCCATCCAGATGCCGGTGTAGTCCCGAATCAGGTCATGGCTGAGTAGCTCCCGGGACATGATGGCGATGTCATAGGCGGAGGTCACATGGCCTTCCGCCGGCAGGCCGGTACAGTTGCAGAAGTGGGTGTCGTTCATGCCCAGCTCCTGGGCCCGCTGGTTCATCCGGTCCACAAAGGCCCCCTCGCTGCCCTTGAGGTGCTCGGCCAGGGCCACGGCGGCGTCGTTGCCCGAGGCCACCGCCACCGCCTTGAGCATCTCGTGGACGGTCATCTGCTCTCCCTCTTTCAGGTAGACCTGGCTGCCCCCCATCCCGGCGGCATAGGCGCTGGTGGTCACCGTGTCCTCCAGGGAGAGGCTCCCCTGGTCGATGGCCTCCGCCACCAGCAGCATGGTCATCACCTTGGTCACCGAGGCAGGCTCCAGGGCCTCGTGGGCGTTTTGCTCAAAGAGCACCGCGCCCGTCTCCCGCTCGACCAAAATCCCCGCCTTGGCTGCGATAGTCACGCCGCTGTCATCAGAAGCCGGCTCCACCGCAAAGGCTCTGGGCATCAGGCTGCTGATTCCGGCGGCCAGCAGCAGCGCCGCAAGGAACTGTCTCTTCATTCCGATCCCCCGTTTTTCAGGATGGCTTTAGTGTGAATCATTGACAACCGCCCTATGCTGGGAAATCTTTCACATTTTTCTCTTTGGTTTTTTCTCTCCCCTTGTTTAAATCGCAAAGACGATGTATAATGTCTTCCACGAAAACCTTGAAACTGGAGGTTCCCCCATGCTGCGCGCCTTTGTAGAAAACCATCACTGCCTGTTTGCCGACCGGGTGTCCGACTGGCGGGAGGCCATCCGGCTGAGCTGCCGCCCCCTGGAGGAGGACGGATCAGTCGAGCCCTCCTATGCCCAGCTGATTATCGACTGTGTGGAGCGTTACGGCCCCTACATCATTATCATGCCCAACGTCTGCCTGGCCCACAGCCAGGAGAACGCCGAGGGCGTCCATAAGACGGGCATCTCCTTCCTGCACCTGCAGGAGCCGGTGCTCTTTCAGGGCAGCGACGGCCCCCAGCCGGTGCAACTGGTCTTTGCTCTGTCCGCCTGCGACCCGGAAAAGCACCTGCAGAATGTGGTCGCCCTGAGCGATCTGCTGAGCATCCCCGGGATGGCCCAAAAGCTGGCCGAGGCCGGCTGCGAGGCGGATCTGCTCCGGCTCCAGGAGACCTATCTGGACTGCTTCCACCGCTTTTGAGCGGTGGCGGAACCGATGACTGGTGTCCGTGTGCTGATCTGCTGCCCCAACGGGGCGGGGGTCAGCCTGATGATGGAGTCCATGGTGCGCACTGCCGCCCAACGGATGGGGCTCCCCCTTCAGCGCCTCCACCATGGTTCCATCCGGGAGGGCGTCCGAAGGGCAGGGGAATTTGACCTGGTGCTCTGTCCCAGGGAGCTGACCGCTCAGCTCTCCCCCTGGCAGGGAAAAGTACGGGTGATTGGCCTGAACAACCCCCTCTCCCGGCGGGAGCTGGAGGAGAAGCTGACCGCCTATCAAAAAGAAAACACAGGACTGGACGCGCCTTGAGCGCCTCCAGTCCTTTTGCGTTATTCCACCATCAGTATCTGGCTCTCCCGGTCGTAGAACCAGCTCTGGGCGTTTGTCTCCAGTGTCTCGCCGTTTTCCAGCTCCAGGACAAAGCGGAGCTCCAGCCGGTCTCCCGGGTACAGCTGAATCTGGAAGAGTTGGCCGGTGGAGTCGAGGCTGAGCTGCGCCTCTCCGTCGAAGCCCTCTATATCCACCGCCTCCCGGCGGGTCTCCTCTCCGTTGACACAAAGTATATATTCCAGCCCTTTCACTCGAAACTCATCCGGCTCCGAGCACAGCCCAGGGGCGGCATAGTCCATGCGCCAAGCGTCCACGGTGAGAAAGCCGTTCTGGTCACTCCAGTGGTCCACCCACACTTCAAATTGCAGGTGCATCCCCTCTTTCAGATAGACCGCATAGTAGGACTTCAGCTCAGAGAGCGTAGAGAGTGCCTGAATCTCCTGGCTGCCGTCGGCGTGGTTCAGGATAAAGTAATAGCAGTATCCATCCGCCGCCTCCAGCTCCACCTGCCCAGTGTAGGCAGTGCCGTTCCACTCCCCTGCGACCCGGGCCGTCTCGACGCCCTCCAGCTGTACTGAGAGGACGCCCTCATCCCCCTCCCGAACCGTTTTGGGAATGGCAGAAAAGCGTATCGTCGCCCCTTCCAGGTTGTCCCAGGCCTCCGGCTCCAGTCGGAGAGGGATTTGGTTCGAGCCTCCAGCTGCTCCTCCACCTGCCCCGCCAGGGCGTCCATCCGGTACTGCAGGCCGCTGATCTGCTCCTGCAAAAGCTGATAGCTGTCAGCCAGGCCGGACACATTGGACTGGTATCTGCTCAGTTCGGTGCCGATGGAGCCTCCTACCTTGATTCCCGCAATGAGCAGAATCAGAAAGGCAAACGCCAGCAGCATGAGCGCCTTGGGGCTGTTCCACCACCGTTCCCGCCGGGTGAGGGCAGGCTCCGGCCGTGCCGCTAAATAGCGCTGTACAATCTCCTCCACCAGCTTGAGCTGGACGTCGGTAAGCCCCTCCTCCTTGCTCTGGGCGGATGAAATCTCCTCCTCCACACCCAGCAGCCAGCCCACCGGAACCGAGAACAGCTTGCTCAGGGCGATCAGCTTATCCACCTCCGGGACGGCGGCGTCCGCCTCCCATTTGCTCACCGCCTGGCGGGAGAGGCCCAGCCGCTCCCCCAGCGCCTCCTGGGAGAGCCCCAGCTTTTTCCGCTGCTCCGCAATGCGCTGACCCAATGTCATGGTCTCTTCCCCCTTTCCTTTTCTGTGTTCAAAATAACAAAAAACGCCCGGTTTGACCACCAACCGGGCGTTTCCTCTTGTCAACTGTGGGTTGCGGGGCGCTTATCCGCCCTTCTTCCAGCGCAGCAGGCGGCTGCCCATGGGGGGCACCTTGACGGTGAGGACGCCGCTGCGCACCAGCTGCCGCTTGCCCGTCTCCAGATCGGTAGCGGAGGGATAGGGCCAGGGCAGGGTCACCTGGGCCTCGGCGCTGTCGATGTTGACCGCCACCGCCATCCCCTCCCCGTCCAGCTGGCGGGTAAAGGCGATGTGTCCGCCCTGGCAGTGGCCCCAGGCAAACCGGCCGGAGCGCAGGCACTCGTGCTCCTTGCGCAGCCTGCCCATGGAGCGGTAGTAGGCCAGAATCTCCTGGTTCTCGCGGCCCCAGGGATAGGTGCGCCGGTTAAAGGGATCCGCAAAGCCGGTCATGCCCGCCTCGTCGCCGTAGTAGACAGTGGGGGCGCCGGGGAAGGTGAAGAGCACCAGCAGGCCCAGCTTGAGCCGCCGCCAGCCCCACTCCGCCTCCTGCTCGGTCATCTGATAGTTGGCGCGGGTCTCCTTGCTCCACTCGTACCGCTGGGCGCCGGTGCCCAGATAGGTGAGAATGCGCAGGGTGTCGTGGGTGCCCAGGGCGTTCATGGCGGAGTAGAAGGCGAAGGGGGGATAGTTCTCCCGGATGGTCTCCATCTGCTCCTGGAACTGCTCGCCGGAGGCCCCCAGCAAAAAGCCGATGAGAGCGGAGCGGAAGGGATAGTTCATCAGGCCGTCCAGGTGATAGCCCAGCAGGTGCCGGCGGCGGACGCCGTAGGCCACCTTGTTGGAGCCGTCCTCCCAGACCTCGCCGATGACGACCGCGTCCGACTTCTCCTCCCGGGCCGCCTGGTGGATGCCCCGGACAAAGTCGTCGGGCAGCTCGTCTGCCACGTCCAGCCGCCAGCCGTCGGCCCCCGCCCGGAGCCATTTCCGGATGACCGAGTCCTCACCGCCGAAGATAAACTCCCGGTAGGAGGGGCAGTGCTCGTTCACCGCCGGCAGGGAGTAGATGCCCCACCAGGACTCATACTCCTTGGGCCAGTTCTGGAAGCAGAACCAGTCGTAGTAGGGGGAGTCCTTGCTCTGGCTGGCCCCCAGCCCGGGATAGTAGCCGTCGCCGTTGAAGTAGCGGCTGACATAGCCGGTGTGATTGAAGACGCCGTCCAGGATGATGCGGATGCCCCGCTTGTGGGCCTCCCGGCACAGGCGGCTGAAGTCCTCGTTGGTGCCCAGCATGGGATCCACCCGGTCGTAGTCGGCAGTGCCGTAACGGTGGTTCTCCGCCGCCTCAAAGATGGGGCAGAAGTAGATGGTCTCCACCCCCAGGGAGGCGATGTAGTCCAGCTTTTCGATGACGCCCTTCAGGTCACCGCCAAAGAAATCCCGGTTGCGCACCTCGCCCCGGTCGTTGGGCCGCCAATCCGGCTCGTCGTTCCAGCTACCGTGGACGGTGCGGCCGCCCACCATGCCCATGGGGCTGGGAATCCGGGTGCGGCAGAACCGGTCGGGGAAAATCTGATAGCACACCCCCCGGCCGAACCAGTCGGGCACCTCATCGGTGGGGTCATAGACGGTGAGCTGATAGGGGCCCAGCTCCTTGCACTGGCCGTTGAGCCCCTCCAGCCGGAAGGAATACCAGATCAGGCCGGTATAGTCCTCCGCCACCGGCAGGGTGCCGGTGAAGACGTCCACCCCCAGGTCGGTATCCGTCCAGACCATGGGGTGCTCCTCCACACGATTGTCCTGAAACTCATATTTGGCAATCAAGACCCCCCGGGAAAAGCCCTCTTCCCGGCGGGGACGCAGGGTCAGCTCCACCACAGTCCCCATGGGCACGGCGCCGTAGGGGCGCTTATAAGAGGAACTGCGAGAGTCAAAGATCTGCTTGTCAAACATCACTCAATCAAAACCTTTCGGGAAACCGCGGGGCTTCGCCCGCGGTTCCGCCTGTTTCCCCCGGCGGATGGGGGCGCCTCTGCCTCGTTCGACGCATTGCGCCGCAAAGCATCACATTTGTTTAGTATACCACGGAATCCACACCCGGAAAAGGAAAATTTTATCGAAGCAGCTGATTTTCTCCGTCCACCCGCTCCAGCACCGCCTCGTCTGAGAAGTAGTAGTCCAGAATGTCGGCGGCGATCACCGAAGTGGCGGCGCCGGAGCCGCCCTTTTCCACCGCCACGCAGACGGCCACCTCCGGGTCGTCAAAGGGGGCGAAGCAGACGAAGAGTCCGTTGGCGTTTTCCTGGCCGGAGACCTGGGCGGAGCCGGTCTTGGAGCCCACCTGAATCCCTCGTTCCGTCAGGCCGGAAAAGGCCTCCCGGACGGTGGTGGTGCTCTCGGTCACCTCAGCCATGCCCTGCAAAATGGCCGCCCGGCTCTCGTCGGAGAGGGGCACCTCATTGCGCTCCTGGGGCTGGTACTGCTCGATAAGCCGGGTGTTGTCCCAGCTCTTGACGCTTTTGAGCAGGTGGACGCTGTACCGGTGGCCGCCGTTGACCACAGTGGCGATATAGTTGCAGATCTGGAGGGGGGTAAACTGGTTGTCGCTCTGGCCGATGGCGGAGGAGAGGGTGTTGCCCGGGTACCAGATCATGCCCACCTTCTCACTGTAGTCCGGCCCGGCATTGACGCCGGAGGACTCGCTGAGCTCCACTCCGGTGGGCAGGCCCAGACCGTAGGCCTGAGCGTACTCGGTGAGGGTGTCAATGCCCAGCTGGCTGCCCACGGTATAGAAGAAGATGTTGCAGGAGTCCCGTATGGCGTCGCTCACCGTCTCCTGGCCGTGGGTACCCCCGTTCTGCCGGTAGATCCAGCAGCGGAAAGTGGTGTCCAGATACTCCATCCGGCCGGTACAGCGGATGGTGTCCGTGGGGGTGATCAGCCCGGTGTCCAGGGCCGCCGTGGCGGTGACAATTTTATAGGTGGAGCCGGGGGCGTAGGTGCCCAGAAAGGCCCGGTTGAACAGGGGCTTTTTCTCGTCTCGGGCCAGCTCGGTGTAGTCCTGGCGGTAGGTGGCCAGGTCAAAGGTAGGCCAGCTGGCGGAGGCCAGTACGCCCCCGTCCTTCACGTCCAGCACCACCACGGCGCTGCCGCCCTGGCCACCGTTGATCTCCTCGGTGTGCCGCTCTAGGGCCAGCTCCGCCGCCTCCTGGAGCTTGATGTCCAGGGTCAGGGCCACGTTGCTCCCCGCCACCGGCATCTCGCTGTAGCTCTCGTTCAGGAGATTTCCCTCCAGGTCGGTGATCCGCTGGGCCACCCCGGAGGTGCCCCGGAGGTAGGACTCAAAGGCGTACTCCACGCCGGACTGACCCACCACCGCGTCCATGGCGTAGCCCTGCTCTTTGTAGTTCTCTCCCGCCTCCCAGTCCTCGGCAGCGATCAGGCCTACCTGGCCCAGGAGATGGGCGGCATAGTCGGTGTGGTAGACCCGCTCCGCCGCCGCCCGGATGGTGACGCCGGGGAGATTCTCCTCCTTGACCACAGTGATAAAGTCAATATCCACATTCTGGGCAAAATACCAGGTGGTCCATACCACCTCTTTTTCCCGGAGATAGCAGGCGTAGAGCACCTCCAGCACCTCATCCGCGTCCTCCGCCCCGGTCAGGCCGAAGGTCTCCAGCATGGCCTGGGCCACCCGATCCGGGTTGGCCCCGTCCGTGGGCCACTCCATGGCCTGACAGAGCTTGGCAAAGCCGGTGTCCGTACTGGTGCCGTCCTCCTGAATCCGGGCAAAGGGGGAATCGGTGGTGTAGCGCCAGCCCTCGCCGGAGCGCTCCAGGGGCAGGCCGCCGTCATTCCAGTCGATGCCCTGGCTCCGGCAGATCTCCAGCAGACGGCGGATGGTGGCTACCTGCTGGCTGTAATCCCCCATGGCTCCCACGTCCAGCGCCGCGTGGTACACCGTCTGGTTGCTCACCAGCACCCGGCCGTACCGGTCTGTGATCTCCCCCCGGGCTGCCTCCACCGTCTCCCGGATGACGATAGTGTTGGCCGCCGTGGAGGCGTCGATGTCAATGCCGTGGCGGATCTGGGCGTCATAGAGCAGGCCCAGAAAGGACAGCGTCATCAGCAGGCAGGCCAGAATCAGCACCTGACTGCGGAAGCGAAACAGCTTATACTTCATCTTCGCTTAAACTCCATATCCGTCCGGAACCGGCGGCAGACCCCCCGGAAGGCGGGATAGACCAGCGGCGCAAAGAGCAGGGAGTACAGCCCCTCCCCGCCGGCGATCCGGCACACCGGCTCCGCCGCCTGATTCAGAAAGAGCAAACGCACCAGCACCTCGATTCCCTCCAGAAAGAGCAGGCTGCCCAGGGCGCAGAGCAGATAGCCCAGCAGGCTCCGGCCCAGGGTCTTGTTCACCGTGGTGCCGCAGGCGATGCCGATGGCAGTATACTGCCAGATCAGTCCGGCGCCCTCTGTCCCCGCAGTCAGGGCGCAGAGCAGCCCAGCGCCTAGGCCGAACACCGCCCCGGAAAAGGAGCCCTCCCAGAAGCCCACCGCCGCCACTGCCAGCGGGGCCAGCCGGGGCACCGCCCCCCACAGGGGAAAGCGGTTGAGGACACAGCGCTCCAAAAAGAAGAGCAGGAAAAACAGGGCGGTGTAGCTCCACCACTTCAGCCCTGTCCGGTCTTCCCATCCCATGGCCTCACCTCATTCTACGATGTCAAAGTCTTTGATGACAAAGACCTCCGAAAGACGCTCCAGGTCGGCGGCAGGCTGGAGCACGGCGTACTGCTCCACCCCGGAGGGGGTGGTGTGCACCTGCTCCACCGCGCCGATCACCAGGCCGGAGGGATACTTGCCCCCCATGCCGGAGGTGAGCACCTCGTCCCCGGAGACCAACTGGGCCTGGGCGCTGAGGTAGGCCAGGCGGCACTTGCCCTCGGTCATCAGGGTCAGATCTCCCTCCAGGATGCCGTCGTCCCCGGTGCGGAAAATCAGCGCTCCCACCGAGATGTTGGGATCCAGCAGGGTGGTCACGGTAGACCAGTTGAGTCCCGCCTCGGACACCACCCCCACCAGGCTGCCGGTCTCGGTGATGACGCAGTCCCCGATCTCCACGCCGTGGGCGGTGCCCTTGCTGATGGTCAGGGTGGAGGACCAACTGGTGGAGGTGCGGCCGGTGACTGTGGCGGACTCAAAGACAAAGTCCCGCCGCTTCTCCCGCAGCTCCAGCAGGGCCCGGAGGCGTTCATTCTCCTCCATGGCCTTCACCGCCTCCCGGTTCTCCTCCTCCATCTGGGCCACCTGCAGCTCCAGCTCCTGCACCCGGTTCTGCAGCTCGTCATATTCGGTGGCATAGCGCCAGACCCCCTGCACCCAGGAGGTCACCGCCGTGGAGGCCGCCCGGAAGGGGGTGGCCAGCACACCCAGCAGGTTGGTCACCGGATTCACCGGCATCAGGGCGGAGGCGATGGACACCGCCGCCGTCAGCAGCAGGGCGGCGATCACCACCATCAATCCGTTTTTCCGAAAGAAATCCTTCACTGTCTGCTCCTTGCAGATATCACAGGGTCTTTACCCCGAATCGGTTCAAAATCTGTCCCAGCTTACAGACGGGGAGACCCATCACGTTGAAGTAGTCTCCCACGATGCCCTCCACCAGCAGGGCTCCCCGGCCCTGAATGCCGTAGGCCCCCGCCTTATCCATCGGCTCTCCAGTGGCCACATAGGCGGCAATCTCCTCCCGGGAGAGGGGGCGAAAGCGCACTTCGGTCGCCTCGTGGTCGGAGACGGTCTCCCCGCCCCGGAGCACCGCCAGGCCGGTATAGACTACATGGTGCCGTCCGGAGAGGGTCTCCAGCATGGAGACCGCCTCCTCCCGGCTGTGAGGCTTGCCCAGCACCTGGTGATCCAGGGTCACAATGGTGTCGGCGGCAATCATAATATCCTCCGGCCCGGCCTGGGCTGCCACCTCCCTGGCTTTCGCCAGGGCCAGGGCCTCGGAGAGCCGGTCGGGGGGCAGCTGCGCCCCCATGTCCTCCTCCCCCTTGGCGGGGCAGATGACAAAATCGGTGACGCCCATCTGCTCCAGCAGCTGCCGTCTTCTGGGGGACTGGGAGGCGAGAATAATCTTTCCCATGGCGCTCCTCCTCAGTTCCGGCCGGTGGAACCCAGACCGCCGGCGCCCCGCTCCGTCTCGTCCAGGGTCTCCGCCTGCTCCAGCTCCACCTGGAGCACCGGCACCACCGCCAGCTGGGCAATCCGGTCCCCGGGCTGGACGGTATAGTCCTCTGACCCGCTGTTGTGCAGGCCCACCCGAATCTCTCCCCGGTAGTCGCTGTCGATGACCCCCACCCCGTTGGAGAGGGCGATGCCCTTCTTAATGCCCAATCCGGAGCGGGCAAAGACCAGGGCCACATAGGTGGGAGAGGGCAGGGCGATGGCGATGCCGGTGGGGATCACGGTTCGCCCCCCGGCGGGGATGGTCACCGGCCCCTCCAGGCAGGCGTGGAGATCCAGGGCGGCGGCCCCGGCGCTGGCGTAATAGGGTGCGGGAATCTCCCGGCCGATTTTTGGGGAGAGGGCTTTCCATTGCAGTTTCATAGGGTATTCCTCACAAATTGAATTGATTTTCCAAATATGATAGAAATCCGCATCCGGGCGGCCACGCAGGGCCGCCCCTACGGCGTTTTCTCGAGATCATCTGTAGGGGCGACCCTATGTGGTCGCCCTTTGCGATCGTCACTCCACATCCCGGAAGTACAGCCCCCGGGTGATGTCCGCCGGGGCGTAGCTCCCCCGGCCCTGGTAGCGCTCCAGAATCTGGACGCACTCTCTGGGGTTCTCGGTGGTAAAGCTGAGCCGTGCCCCCCAAAGACCCAGGGTCTGGAAGCTCTCCAGCTTATCCCCCAGGTAGAGCTTTTTGGAGTTGAAGATCTCGTTCCGGCAGCCCCGGGCCTTGAGCACCGGGAACTGGGCCCCGGTGCGGTCGGTGAGCAGGTTGGTGCTCTGGCAGTTGCAACGGTTTGCCCGGTTTCGGATGATGCAGTTCTGGGTGATCATGAGAGGCAGCCGACCGTAGACAATGAGCTCGGTGTCCAGGGGCTTGTTCAGATCCCGCACCCGGGCCAGCCGCTGCTCAAAGGACAGCGTTGCGGAGATCAGTCCCATCTCCCGGAGCTGGGCCAGGGTCAGGGAGTTGTACACCCCCAGGCCGAAATCTCCCCGGCAGGTGAAGTCCTGACTGAGCGCCAGGGTCAGCGCCCCCAGCTCTCCCACCAGGGCGGTATAGACTCCCAACTCCTTGACCTGCTCCAGCAGGCCCACCAGCTCCGCCCGCTCGCTGTCCCACAGAATCCGGGGCATGGACACGCAGACCTCAATCCCCCGGTCCATGGCCCGGGCCACCCGGGCCTTCTGGGCCAGAATGTCCTCCGGGGAGAGATAGAGCACCTGAGGGGCCAGGTCGATGAGGGCGTCGGTGAGCTGCTCCCCCCGGCGGAGGGAGACGGTGCAGACCGGCGGCTCTGTCCGCCCCTCCGCCCGGGGCAGGGGGGCAAGCTGGCCGGCGGGGCGCTTGGGGGGCTGGATGCGCTGAATGCTCAAATCGTCCAGCAGTCTGCGCCGCAGGCCGTTGAGGGCGGAGAGGGAGACGGCCAGATTGGGCTCCGCCTCCACCTGGATCTCCTGCGCATAGAAGGGGGTACCTCCGGTGCGCTCCAGCTGCTGGCGCACCTGCTCCCGGGTGATGGCCCGGTGCTGGGCAGCCTGGGGAACCGGGCCGGTGACGGTGACGCTGCGGCCCTCCCGGTCCTCCGCCCGGAGCAGCATGGGTTCCCCTGCCCGGATGCGGGCGGTCATGGTGACAGGCACCCGGGGATGCTCCCGGCGGCAGTCCTGGCGCACCTGGGCAAACCGCTTTTCCGGCACCTGCTCCTTTTCCCGGACGCCGAACATCTGCCGGCCCGTCTTGCCCTGGTAATAGCCGTCGGTAAACCCCTGTCGGGAGAAGGCGGCCCGCAGATCCTCCAGCTCCGCCCGGGTGGGGGCTCTCCCCTGCCGGAGGACGTCGGAGTAGATCTTGGTGACAATGGCCACATACTCCGGCCGCTTCATCCGCCCCTCGATCTTGGCGCTGGCCACTCCCATGTCCTGGAGCTCCTTCAGATATTCTACCAGAGCCATGTCCTTGAGGCTGAGGGGATAGCCATCGGCGGAGCCGTCCCAGCCGTACTTCATCCGGCAGGGCTGGGCGCACATCCCCCGGTTGCCGCTGCGGCCCCCGATCACTGAGGAGAGGAAGCACTGTCCGGAGTAGCACATGCACAGTGCCCCGTGGACAAAGACCTCGATCTCAATGGGGGAATGGCGGCAGATATAGCGGATCTGCTGCCGGGACAGCTCCCGGGAGAGCACCACCCGCTCCATCCCCATGGCGGCGCAGGCCATGACGCCGTCCAGATTGTGGACGGTCATCTGAGTGGAGCCGTGGATGGGCAGCTCCGGGGCCACCTGGCGGATCATCTCCGCCGCCCCCAGATCCTGAACGATGAGGGCGTCCACCCCGATCTCATTGCACAGCCCCACCAGCTTGGCCGCCTGGGGCAGTTCCTGGTCTGAGAGCAGGGTGTTCAGGGTAAGATAGACCTTGACGCCCCGGAGATGACAATAGTCTACCGTAGTCCGCAGGCCATTGTCGTCGAAATTGGCGGCATTCCTCCGGGCGTTGAATTTTCCGTATCCCAGATAGATGGCGTCCGCCCCGTTCTGGACGGCGGCCACCGCCGCCTCATAGGAACCGGCGGGGGAGAGTATTTCCATCATGAAGGCTTCCTCCTGCAAATGTGTGGTCCGACCGAAAGAGGGGCCGGAGGTGTCTCCGGCCCGTTGATTATTTCCCCTTGCCGCCCTTTTTCAGCCGGGTGATCTCCCGCTTGGCCTCGGCCAGCTCCTGCTTGGCCTGATTGGCCTCCTCCAAATAGTCCTTCAGCTGGGCCCGCAGAGCCTGGGCCGCCTCCTGCTCCTTGAAGGCGGAGTCCACCGCGTTGATGGCGGTGAGGACGGCGGCGTCCAGGGCAGGCACCTTGGCCTGCTTCATGACGGAGGTCATCAGCCCGTCCACCTGGGCAGCGACCTTTTCCACATAGGGCTGCTCCTCGGTGGTGACGAGAGTATAGGGGCGGTCCGCGATGGTGACGGTGACTTTACTTTTCATTTCAGATACCTCCCGGCCGAAACCGTTCCTTTCCAATGTAAAATGGGCTGTATTTGTCCGCAAGATTGGGATTCTATTCATTATAGCATAGCCACGGCCACAAAGAAACCGATATTGCGCGGAATTTTTTGCCCTTTCCCCGATTTTCTCCGCCTTGTTTTGCCCGTCAATTCCTGCTATACTATATGCTGTCATCAATCTGTGATAATGTATAGAACAAAGGACTCGAAACTTGTGAATTTTAACGATTTGAATTTACCCACCCCCATTTTGACCGCCCTGTCCGAGCAGGGCTATGAGACCCCCACCCCCATTCAGGCCCAGGCGATTCCCCCTGCCCTGGCGGGCCGGGATGTGCTGGGCTGCGCCCAGACCGGCACCGGCAAGACCTGCGCCTTCGCCGTGCCCATTCTCACCCGGCTCAGCGGGGAGCACCGGCAGGATCATCCCATCCGGGCGCTGATTCTCACCCCCACCCGGGAGCTGGCCATCCAGAATCAGGACTGCTTTGCCGCCTACGGCGCCCATCTCCCCCTGCGCAGCACCGTCATCTTCGGCGGCGTGGGGCAGGGGCCCCAGGTGGAGTCGCTGCAGAAGGGCACCGATATTCTGGTCGCCACGCCGGGCCGGCTGGCAGACCTGTACCAGCAGGGCTATATCGACCTGTCCCGGCTGGAGATCTTCGTCCTGGACGAGGCGGACCGGATGCTGGACATGGGCTTTATCCACGATGTGAAAAAGGTCCTCCAGTGGCTGCCGGAGAAAAAGCAGACCCTCTTCTTCTCCGCCACCATGCCCAAGGAGGTGCGGAGCCTGGTCAACCAGCTGCTCCACAACCCCGCCCGCATCGCCGTGGATCCCGTCAACTCTACCGTAGAGGCCATCGACCAGAGCCTCTACCGTACGGATAAAAGCAAGAAAACCAAGCTGCTGATCTGGCTGCTGCAGGAAAACGACTTCCCCTCCGTCCTGGTCTTCACCCGCACCAAGCACGGGGCCAACCGAGTAGCCCGGGATCTGGAGCGCGCCGGCGTCTCCGCCGCCGCCATCCACGGAAACAAGTCCCAGACCGCCCGTCAGGCCGCCTTGGCCGGCTTCAAGTCCGGTGAGATCCGGGTTCTGGTGGCCACCGACATCGCCGCCCGGGGCCTGGACATTGAGGGCCTGTCCTGCGTGGTCAACTACAACCTCCCCGACGTCCCGGAGACCTACGTCCACCGCATCGGCCGCACCGGCCGGGCGGGGCAGGACGGCATCGCCCTGTCCTTCTGCGACGCCAGCGAGCTGGAGGAGCTGTCCGCCATCGAAAAACAGCTGGGGAATCCCATCCCCCTGGTTCAGCAGCACCCCTACCCAATGGAGGAGATGGAAGTGCCAACGACCACAGACAAGCACGGCCGGCGGATGCATCCCGAGGACGCCGAGGCCAGGGCCGCCGCCCAGGAGCAGAGCCGCAAGCGCCGGGAGAAGTCCCCCAAGCCCCAGCAGGCTCAGCCCGCCCCTCAGCCCGCACCGGAGCCCCAGGACAAGCCGGAAAAGCCTGCCCGGCAGGCGAAAAAACCGAAAAACAAGCCTCAGACCAAGCCCGCCCCCCAGCCGGAGCAGTCCCCGCTGTCCCGGGAGCCGGTGCTCTCCCCGGAGGAGGACGTGGGCAACTACGCCGACCTGATCCGCCACCGGGCCACTTCCCGGCCCCAGGAGCGCAAGCCCTATTCCGCCGCCTCTCTGGACGAGCTGCTGGCCCTTCCGGACTTCGCCGACGAGCTGGGCTACGACAAGATCGGCCAGAGCCAGCCCAAGCGGCGCAATCCCCTCTCCGGGGGCAAGGTGATGGACGCCACCGCCCGGATGTTCCTCAAGGGCAGTCCCCAGCCCCAGGAGGAGGAGCCTGCCCCCCAGCCCAGCCGGAGCAGCCGCCGGAAAAAGCGGGGCTCCGCCGGTCAGAAGCCGGCGCAGGAGGCACCTGTTCAGCAGGCTCCCGCGCCCAAGCAGCAGACGGAGCAGCCTGCCCAGCCCAAGGGCCGCAAGGGCCAAGCCCAAGGCAAAAAGCAGAGCGCTCAGCCCAAAGTCAAAGAGGCCCAACCTCAGGCCAAGCCCCTGAAATCCGCCGCTCTCACCCAGCCCAAGGCAGCCCCCAAGCCGGGGCCCAAGTCCGGCTCCCGACACGCCCGGCCCCTGCCCAAGCAGGAACATTCCGGCAATCAGGATGCCAGCCGCAGCCTGGTGCGCCCCTACTACCTCAGCGATAAAAAGGGGAAGCGGGGATGAAGGCCGCACGATACTATCTGGCCGCCGCCCTGCTGGTGGTCCTGGATCAGGTGACCAAAGTGCTGACCCGGGCCTATCTGGTGGGGCAGGGCACTGTGGTGCTGATTCCAGGAGTGGTGGGCCTGACCTATGTGGAGAATACCGGCATGGCCTTCTCATCCTTCAGCGGCTATACCCCGGTGCTGGCGGTACTCAGCTTTGTGGTCTCGGTGCTGCTGGCAGTGGCCATCTGGAAAAAATGGCTGCCTCATCCCTTCTGCCAGTGGATGCTGACCCTGATTCTGGCGGGGGCGGTGGGCAACCTGATCGACCGCGCCTTTCTGGGCTACGTCACCGACATGATTCAGGTGCTGTTTATCAACTTTGCCGTCTTTAACGTGGCTGACTGCTGCGTGGTGGTGGGGGGCATTCTGCTGGCCGTCTATGTCATCTTCTTCTGGAAGGACGGGGAGGCAAAGCCCTCCGCCTCCGGGGAGGACAAGGCATGACCACCCTGACCCTCACCGCCGACCAGGCGGGGGAGCGGGCGGATCAGTTTCTGGCCCGCTCGGTGGAGGGGCTGACCCGCTCCGCCGCCCAGAAGCTGTTGGAGCAGGGGGCGGTCACCGCCGGGGGCAGGGCGCTGAAAAAGAACGCCAAGCTGGAGACGGGGACGGAGCTCTCCCTCTCCTTGCCTGACCCGGAGCCCATCGACGTGGCGCCCCAGGACATCCCCCTGGACGTGGTCTATGAGGACGAGGACGTGATTGTCATCAACAAGCCGGTGGGCCTGGTGGTGCACCCCGCCCCCGGCCACCCGGACGGCAC
>CAMELY010000009.1 GCA_945926565.1 uncultured Clostridia bacterium
GGTCTTGACGTTGAAGTACCGGAAGGCCTTGTCGTCCAGCTCGATGGTGACCTGTTTGCTCTCACCCGCCTTGAGGAACACCTTCTGAAAGCCCTTGAGCTCCTTGACCGGGCGGTAGACCCCCTTGCACTGGGCGGAGACATAGAGCTGCGCCACCTCGGCGCCGTCCCGGTCGCCGGTGTTGGTCAGGGTGAAGGTGGCCTTCTTGTCGGTGACCTTCAGGTCGCTGTAGGCGAAAGTGGTATAGCTCAGGCCATAGCCAAAGGGGAAGAGCACAGGGACATTGGCGGTCTCAAAATACCGGTAGCCGATGTACAGGCCCTCCCGATACTCCACTGTCCGCTCCTTGGCGGGGAAATAGGGGGCGGAGGGCACATCCTCATAGGAGATGGGATAGGTCTCAGACAGCTTGCCGGAGGGGTTCACGTCGCCCAGAATCACCTTCAGGACGGCGGAGGCCCCCGCCTGGCCGCAGAGGTAGCCGTGAACCAGGCCCTTGCACTGATCCAGCCAGGGCATCTCCACCGCAGAGCCGGCGGACATGACCACGATGACGTTGGCATTGGCCTGGCTGACCGCTCCCAGCAGCTCCACCTGGCTCTGGGGCAGCTTCATGTGGGAGCGATCCAGGCCCTCAGACTCGGAGATCTCGTCCAGGCCCAGGTACAGCAGGACATAGTCCGCCTGCTTGGCCAGCTCCGCTGCGGCGGCGACCATGGCGGGGTCGCCCTTGCCCACACGGGGATAGCCCTTCTCAAAGCCAACCACGTTCAGGTCGAAGTTTCCGATGACTCCCATGGTGGAGTCCAGCTTGGTGGGATTGACCACAGAGGAGCCCGCGCCCTGATACCGGGGGGTGTCAGCGAAGTCGCCGATCACAGCCACCTTGGCGCCCTTGGCCAGGGGCAGGATATTGCCCTCGTTCTTCAGCAGCACCACAGACTGCTCACTGGCCTTCATGGCCATGGCATGGTGGGCCTCCACGTCGAACTGACTGCCCTTGACGGCGTCGCAGGCGGCCCGGGTGGCCAGCACCACGTCCAGCAGCTCGTCCACCCGCTGGTCTACCTCCCGCTCGGCGATGCGGCCGTCGTAAATGGCCTTGACCAGCTGATTGCCGGAGTCGCCGGCAGTGGTGGGCATCTCCAGGTTGGCGCCGGCACGGACGCCGTCGGTGTAGTCGTTGCAGGAGCCCCAGTCGGAGACCACGAAGCCGTCGAAGCCCCACTCGTCCCGGAGGATCTCCTGGAGCAGGTGGGCGTTCTCGTTGGCGTACACCCCGTTGATCATGTTGTAGGCGGACATGATGCTCTTGGGCTTGGCCTCCTTCACCGCGATCTCAAAGGCGGTGAGGTAGATCTCCCGGAAGGTGCGCTCGTCCACCACGGAATCGGAGGCCTGACGGCGCAGCTCAGTGTTGTTGGCGGCAAAGTGCTTGGGGCAGGCGGAGACGCCCTTGGACTGGATGCCCCGGATGTAGCCGGCGGCGATTTTGCCCGCCAGATAGGGATCCTCGCTGAAATACTCGAAGTTCCGGCCGCAGAGAGGGGAGCGCTTCATGTTCATGCCGGGGCCCAGCAGGACGCTCACGTTCTGCACAGCCGCCTCCTCGCCCAGGCAGCGGCCCAGCTCCTCGCCCAGCTCCGGATCCCAGGAGTTGGCCATGGTGGCCGCCGTGGGGAAGCAGGTGGCGGGGACAGAGCCGTTCAGGCCCAGCTGGTCGCCGGCGCCCTCCTGCTTGCGGATGCCGTGAGGGCCGTCGGAGAGGGTGATGGACGGCACACCGGCGTGTTCTACCGTACGGGTCGTCCAGAAGTCCTTGCCGGAGAGAAAATAGCACTTCTCCTCCAGCGTCATTTTTGAGATGATATCCTGGTGTTTCAGCATAAGGTCCTCCTCATAGTCCAATCGCTTCTGTTTTCTTCTCAGGACAGATGTTCAGTCTGTCCAAAAGGCCCGCAGGCGGGCCGCTTGGACAGGCCCCCATCCGGATCGGATGGGGGGTCAGCTCCCCGGCAGAGCCGGGGAGCTGAGCTGTCAGGAAGCGGGCTCTACCTGTCTTCTCTTACTGGACGCTCTTCTTCCGCTTGAGGAAGTTGCGAACCAGCAGAACCTCCCAGAGGACCAGAACCACGGCAACAGCGATGTTGACGGTGTTCAGAATGGTCTCCCACTGGTTGGGCTGGGTAGCCTTGGCAATGCCCTCATCGCTGTAGGCGCGGCTGTTGACCACGGTGTACAGGATGTTCTTGGTGGCAGTGCGCATAGCCTGCTGGGCGCCGTTGGTCTCACGGAACGCAACCTGGCTGGTCTCGGTGGGATAGTTGACCAGGCAGAAGTCGTTGCCGTTGCGGATGCCCTGGTCGGCGTTCATGTAGCCATAAACGCCGAAGTAGTCGGTCAGAACCATGCCCACGAAGCCCCACTCGCCGCGCAGAACGTTCTGGAGCAGGGCGCTGGAGCCGCCGGCCCAGCGGTTGCCGATGTAGTTGAAGGAGGACATGACCGCGTGGCAGTCGGCGTCCTTCACGCACATCTCGAAGGGCTTCAGGTAGATCTCACGGATGGCCTGCTCGGTGGACCAGGTGCACATCATGCCGCAGCGGTTGCACTCCTGATCGTTCAGGGCAAAGTGCTTCATGTAGGCATAGACGCCGTACTCCTGAGCGCCGGCGACGGCGTTGGAGGCCATAATGCCGGACAGGACGCCGTCCTCAGAGTAATACTCGAAGTTACGGCCGGCGAAGGCGTTGCGGTGGATGTTCATGGCGGGAGCGTACCAGCCGGAGGTATCCATCTGGTCAGCCATCTTGCCGATGCTGGCGCCGAAATCGCGGGCGATCTGCTCGTTCCAGGTGGCGGCGATCATCACGGCGGCGGGGAAGCCCACGGAGCCCTGCTTGGTGAAGTTGTTGTTGATGGAGGCAGGGCCGTCGCAGTCATTGGTGCGATACTTGTCGATGGAGTCGATCGCCAGAGTCTGATAGCCGCCCAGGGCGATCAGGTTGCCCATCTCCTCGATGGTGAGCTGATCCAGCAGCTGATCCCACTTGGCATCGTTGTAATCCAGGCCCCGCAGATCCACCAGCTTAATGCCGTTCTTGGCGCCGGTGGTGATGGGCGCGGCGTCAGCGTCCTCCTCGGCAGCCACAACCTCAGGACTCAGATAGTTGCTGACATTGTAGAAGCCGGCCTTGGACTCCTCAGACATGGAGTAGTTGGCGGGAGCGGCAGTGGCCTCAGCGTAGTTGGCGAAGTGGTCGGCACGGGACAGATAGGTAGCAGTGCCCCGGGCATAGTCAAACTGGTTGACAGCGGCGGTCGCATCGCTCTCGCGCTTGTTGTCCGCGCCGTAGGTGATGGTGCTCTCCACCGTGTAGGTCTGGGAGGCGATCACGTTGTGGGAGTCGGAGTTAATGGAGATGATGTAGTCGCCGGCCTCCAGCACATAGCACTGGGCGTTCCGGTCGTCGTAGGAAGCCATATCCTCGGCGTCAATGCTGAAGGAGATGGTCTGGGAGGCGCCGGGCTCCAGGACATCGGTCTTGGCCAGGTCGATCAGGTTGGCGGAAGCCTTCTCAATGCCGCCGTTGGTGTAGGGAGGATTGTAATAGACCTCCACCACGTCCTTGCCGGCCACGGAGCCGGTGTTGGTAACGGTGACGTCGAAGCTCAGCTTGCCGTCGGCCTCGGTGATGGCGCTCATCTCCTGAGAGAAGGAGGTGTAGGACAGGCCATAGCCGAAGGGATACTGGACGGTGGCGTCATAGTCGATGGCGCCCTCGGCAGCGGCGGTCTCATAGAACTTGTAGCCCACATAGATGCTCTCCACATAGTTGACGAAGGAGGGCACGGTGTAGATAACGGTGTCGGAGCCCCACATGCTGGTCTCATAGGTGAACTCATCCATGTTGTCATAGACGAAGTTGCCAAAGTTGTTCCAGGTGGGCGTGGCGGTCAGGTCATACACGAAGGTGTCAATCAGCTTGCCGGAGGGGTTGGCCTGGCCGGAGACCAGCTTGCCGAAGCCGGTGAAGCCGGCCTGGCCGGTACCGGCGCACCAGATGGCGCCCTTGATCTGGGGATAGTCCTCAATGAAGCCCAGCTCGAAGGGGTTGGCGCCGTTGTAGACCAGGATGACCTTGTCGAAGTTGGAGCAGACCAGGTCGATCATCTCTTCCTCGCGGTTGGACAGCTGCAGGAAGTGATCGCCCTCGTCCCAGTCGTTGCCCTCGTTGAGGGAGTCGTCATAGACGCCGGCGAAGTAGGTGTCGCCGCTGCCCTGGGTGGCCCAGGAGCCGTCCACAACGGCGGTCATATCGGTGGGCAGGTCAGCGCCCTCGCCGCCGACACGGGTGATGACGACCATAGCGGTATCGGAGAAGGCCTTGGCGTTGCTGATCAGCTCATCGCTGTACAGGCTGACGTTGGGCTCGGGGAGGGTCCAGTCCTGGGCCCACATGCCCACGGTGGGACGGTCGGGCTTGTAAGCGGTGTAGAAATCGGTCAGCTCGGTGTTGGTCTCGATGCCGGCGTCGTTCAGGCCCTGGAGCAGGGTCACGGTGGGATAGGCCGCATTCAGCGCACCGGAGCCGGTGCCGCCGTAGCAGGGGTTGGTGGAGGCCCAGCCGAAGACGTTCAGCTTGCCGCCGGTGACAGGCAGGATGTTGTCCTCATCCTCCAGCAGCACGATGCCCTCCTCAGCGACCTCGGCGACCAGCTGGGTGGCCTCTGCAGTGGTGGCCTCGTCAATCTTGCTGACAGGCTTGCCGGCAACAGAGGTGAGCAGAGTGGCCATGGGGCCGGTGCAGATCAGATTGACAATGATCAGCACTGCCAGAACCAGGGCAACACCCGCTTCGCCGCGGATCAGTCTCTTCATGGCCTTGGGCAGCTTTCTGACCGCAATCATGACAATGATTGCAATCACAAGCGCAGCCGCAATGCCGATCAGATGACCGGAGATTTGGTTGACGACGTTCATGACGTCAGCCATGTTGATGCTTAGCATTTGTTTTCCTCCTCTTTTTTGTAAAGTTGCTTTCCTAAGCTTTTTAAAGTATACCATACATTCTCTTTGCAGAAAAGTACTTTTTCACAAACTGACGGTTTCCCAGCACAAATTGCAGTGCAATATTAATGTATTGCACAAAAAATCCCGGACGGTTTTGTGCAACTTTACCGTCCGGGATGAATGACTTATTTTCGCTCTTCTCTGCCGGCCGGCAGAGGGATGAGGATTTTCAGATGGAACCAGTGGTTCTCCGTGGTGATGCCTACCGTGCCTCCGTACCGCTCGGCAGAGTATCGGATGCTCTTGACGCCGAAGCCGTGGAATTTGTCGTCCCCCTTGGTACTCACCGGCAGTCCGTTCTCAAACTTCAGCTCGCCGCCGTAGTAGTTCTCCACCTGGATGAGCAGAAAGCCCTTCTGACCGGAGACGGACAGATGGATCAGCCGCTGTTCCTTGTCCTTGAGCTGCAGCACCGACTCGATGGCGTTGTCCAGCGCGTTTCCGAAGATGGTGCAGATATCCATCACGTCCATGAAGTCCAGCAGCGTGCCGTCGGCCACGCAGGTGAGGTTGATCTGGTGCTTCTGGCAGTACAGGCTCTTGCCGGTGAGAACAGTGTCCAGCACCGAGTTCCCCGTCTTGTTCTGGGCCTCATAGGCGGCGATGTCGCTCTCCATAGCGTCCAGCCACTCACCCCGCCGCCGGGCGTCCGGCTCCGCACGGAGGGCGGCAATCTGGTGCTTCAGGTCGTGGTACTTCCGGTTGATGACCTCAATGCTCTCCCGGGACTGGCGGTATTGGACATACTGGGTCTCCAGCACGTTGTGGATGGCATCCAGCTCATACTTCATGTGCAGCTCCCGGTGCTGAATGTGGAAGGCGTAGAGGATGGCGACGCCCCCCAAATCCACCAGGGTGCGAATATTGTAGATCTCCGTGGTGAACTGGCTGGTAAAAGGGGTATTTGCATCCACAAAGCTGAGATTGCTGACGGTAAAGGCCAGCACGCCGATGGCCAGCACCGACAGGAAGGTCCGCGGGCGGACGGGGTCGCAGCGCCCGTCGTCGTTGTAGCGCCGCTCCAGCCACCACTGGACGGCAAACACCGCCAGAAAGACCAGCGACGCCGAAATCAGATTGCCGTAGCGCTGCCCATCCCCCGTCAGATATTTGGAGTAGAAATAGTAGAGCTGCCAGCTGAGGGATGCAGCCAGCTCGGAGACCAGAAAGGCCCGGACACAGCAATAGCCGGCGCTGAGCGGAGACAGGTCACAGCAGGCACAGAGGATGCCGTACATAATCGCCATGGCCCCCACCATGCTGGGAATCCAGAAGGCCACCGGCAGATCGTCCGTCAAGGTCAGCTCCAGGCTGAGGGCCGCCAGCCCCGCCGCCGCCGTCAGCACAAGCTGAATCCCCTTGAGCCGCCGCTGATGATTGAGCACCTGGACAAAAACCATGATGCTCAGCCACTCCGCCACTGCGGTGTAGATCCGGGGGATGGTCGGCAAACTGGTCATCTCATTCATTTGGTTCGCCCACCCATATAGTTGGCCAGCGCCTCCATAAAGGGATTCTTTCGTCCCCGGCTGATGAGCAGCTGCTCCTCTCCCAGCAGGGCGCAGCCGTCCTGAATCCCGTCCACATAGTCCAGATTGAGCAGATAGCCCTTGTTGCAGCGGCAAAAGCCGTACTGCTCCAGCAGATCCTCCATCTCCTTCATGGTGCCGCTGGAGACAATCTCCTCCCGCTTCAGGTGGAAGATCAGGGTATGTCCCCGGCTCTCCACATAGCGTATCTGGCTCACGTCCAGCTTTTGGGCGCCTCCCTTGACCGGGATGGTCAGGTAGTGGGTGCGCTGCCGCCTCAGCCGGTCAGACGCCCGGTCCATCCGCTGCGAGAACGCAAAGTAGGTCACCGGCTTGAGCACATAGTCCAGGGCGTCCACCGCATAACCCCGAATGGCGTATTGGGCCATATTGGTGATAAAGATGATCATGACCTCCGGATCCTGGCGGCGGATCAGCTCGGCGGCGGTCATGCCGTCCATCTCCTTGAGCTGGATGTCCATCAGGATGATATCATACTCCGGCCGGTAGCCCCGCACCAGCTCCTCCCCGTCGGAAAACACCCGGCTCTTGATCTCACATCCCCGCTCCTGTCCGTAGCGCAGGAGAAAACGCTCCAGCTCCTGTACGCTCTCGGCCTCGTCCTCTACAATCGCGATCCGAATCACACCATCACTCCTCCCCGCTGTTTTTGCCCGTTTCTCTTAAGAATGATTATACCCGCCCAGACCATATCTGTCAAAATATTCTTCCAATTCTCTCCCATTTTTGGCCTTCGATGTATTTTTGATACAGAAAAGAGGACTGATCCGATGCATCATCGGGCCATACTGGTTCCATCCCATCCGAAAGGACCGATTCTCATGCAAGATACTGCCTCCTCCCGGCGCCGCCGGTCCCGCCGGGCCAGACGCAGGCGGCGCAGACTGCTCCGGTTGTCCGTCTTGCTGCTGCCCGCGGCGGTGCTGTGCCTCTTTTTCCTCACCCGTCCCGGAAAATCTGCTCCAGAGGCCGTTGCCCCCTCCGGCGCGTTCACCTCCCCCGCCAGTCAGACAGCACCGGACAGCAGCGCTCCGTCCGCAGAAGCCAGCCCCCAGTCCCCAGAGCGCGGCTTACAGCCGGACACCGGCGGGGCGTCACCGGATCTCTCCAACTATCCGGAGGCGCTTCAGGCGCTCTGGGCGAAAAACGAGGACGCCCGTCCCTTTGTGGAAGGCTACTTTGAAAACAAAGGCCGGACCTTCACGATTGACCTGTCCCAGGAGGCAGCTTCGGACGGCGTTCCCCTGCTGATGCAGTGGGACCGGCGCTGGGGCTACGAGCCATATGCCGGCGGTCTGCTGGGCTGCACCGGCTGCGGCCCCACCTGTCTGTCCATGGCCGCATTATATCTCACCGGCAATCCGGACTACTCCCCCAAATATGTGGCTCAGTATGCCGCAGAACAGGGCTACGCCGTAGAGGGCAGCGGCAGCGCCTGGGCATTGATCTCAGAGGGTGCCGCCCATTTCGGCCTGGAGGCCCGGGAGCTGCCGCTGGATGAGCGCCGGATGCGCTCCGCACTGGAACAGGGTCAGCTGGTCATCTGCGTCCTGGGCCCCGGTGATTTTACCGATAACGGCCATTTCATTGTCCTCACCGGCTATGAGGACGGGGCATTTACCGTCAATGACCCCAACAGTTATGTCAACTCCTCCAAGACCTGGACCTATGACCAGCTGGCGGATCAGATCAAAAATCTGTGGGCCCTGCGGTAACGGCTGCCTGTCTTCACAAAACCTTAATCAAATCCTCAGCAGTCTTTCAGCAAATCTCCAGAGAAACACAAGCTCCCTCTGTTATGCTGAATTCTGTCAAATTGTGCCGGTTCCCGCCGGCGTGAGGAAGTGTACATCATGCAGGAGACGACAAGAAGCAGAAGGCGGAGCCGCCGCCGGCGCCGGGGTCTTCCCGGCTGGCTCAAAGCAGGACTGCTGCTGGCGGTTGTTGGAATCGCCCTTTGGAAAGTGGGGCCGGATTTTATTGAGATCATTCCTCCCCGGCCCGCAGAAGAGAACTCATCCCTCTCCGGCTATCCGGAGGCGCTCCAGACCCTCTGGGAGAAGAACGAGGATGCCCGGCCCTTTGTGGAGGGCTATTTTGAAAACAAGGACAAGGACTTTGACATTGACCTGTCCCGGGAAGCCGAATCGGACACCGTTCCCCTGCTGATGCAGTGGGACCAGCGCTGGGGCTATACCGCCTATTCCGGCGGCCTGCTGGGCTGTACCGGCTGCGGCCCCACCTGTCTGTCCATGGCCGCGTTATATCTGACCGGCAATCCGGACTACTCTCCCAAATACGCTGCCCAATATGCCACGGAGCAGGGCTACGCCGTGGCGGGCAGCGGCAGCGCCTGGGCGCTGATCTCCGAGGGCGCCGCCGACTTCGGTCTGGAGGCTCAGGAGCTGTCCCTGTACGAGGGACGGATGACAGACGTTCTGGCCCAGGGGGGCGTAGTCATCTGCGTCCTGGGGCCCGGAGACTTTACCGATTCCGGCCACTTCATCGTCCTCACCGGCTATACGGACGGCGCCTTTACTGTCAACGATCCCAACAGTTATGTCAACTCCTCAAAGACCTGGACATACGATCAGCTGAAAGGACAGATCAAAAATCTGTGGGGACTTTGGGCAGCCTGAGACGCAAAACGGCGGACAGGAACACTCCTGCCCGCCTGTTTCACCTTATTCCCGCCCCAGCTCTTCCAGCTGCCGGGCCAGGCTGCTGCACTGCACCTCCAGAATGGCGGTGCGCTCCACCACCTGATTGTGCTTTTCCACCTTCTCCTCCAGCTTCTGCAGCCGGTAGGCGGTGAGGTTGTGGCTGGTCATGACCCCCGCGAAGCTGCCCAGCAGGGTGAACAGGCCGGAGACGATGGCCACAATAACAGAACTGTCCATTTTCTCACCCCCTCACTGCTCAATGCCGTCCACCGTGGTGTCCTTGATCAGCCGCAGGCCGTCCGCCCAGGAATAGACGGTATAGGTGGGGGTGCCGAAATAGACGGTACGGGTCACGCGATTGCCGCACATGTCGGTATACTGTACGGGGACAAAGGGATGCTCCGCGTCGCTGACCGCCGCCTCGATTTTACTCACCTGCTCCGGAGTCAGCACCGGCCATTTGATTTTGATGGTGGTCTTCTTCGCAATCACGCTGCCCACCATTTTGCCGGAGGCTGTCCGGCCGGTGTTGGCGGACCAGACCTTTTCCGTGGTAATGGTGACCCCCTCCAGGGCCGGATCCGGCATGGCCACGCCGTTGATGGTCAGATTGGTCACTGTGATCTCTGCCATTGAGTCCTCCTCTCTCCGGGACAGGCATCCGCCTGCCCCGGATTTTTCATGCTTAAACGTAGATGGGACAGCGTCCGGTCTCCCGGGTCAGGTCGTTGACCTCCCGGATCACCTGCCGGGCCATCTGTCGGCCGCCCACATAGACCTCCACCAGGGTGTCCCCGGTCTTCCCGCCGGAGACGGCCCGGGCCAGCCGGTCGGCCAGCTGATCCATCCAGCCGGTGTTCCGGTCCAGAGGCAGCACTGCCTCCCGGCCGGCCTCGCCGATGAGGGAGAGGGTGGCCCCCTGGGTCACGCCGCCCTGAGCCAGCCGGGAGACGGTGGGAAGCCTGGCCAGGGTGACGCTGCCCGCCGGAACAATCGTCTGGCCCATGATTTTGATGGCGTCCCAGGAAAACTTCAGCGACTGGTTGATCTTGCGGATCACCCGGTTGAGCAGGTTGATCACCCCGTTGAGGCCGTTTTTAAAGGGCGCGGTCAGGGCATTCCTGATGCCCCCCAGCTTGTCCTGAACACTGGGGACCACTCCTCCAAACACCTCGCCCAGCTTCTTTTTCAGGCTGGTGCCCTGGCTGCCCACCCCCTGGTTCAAGCTGGTAAAGGCGTTCAGCGTACCGGTGCGGCAGCCGTTGGCTGCCCCCACAATGGCGTTCTGAATGCCTGTCCAGATGCCGGAGGCCTTTTGCTTCAGGCTCTCCCACCCGGCGGGCAGGCTGTTGATGGCCGAGGCCAAAGTCTGAAAGCCCCGGGCCGCGGCGTTGAGGCCGCTGATCAGAATGGTGCCCGTCCAATTGCCCATGGGCTTGAGCAGGTACTCCCACACCGCCGTGCCCACCGGCTTCAGCAGGTTGAGCCCCGCCGTCAGCAGATTCACCGCCCCGGCCAGGACGTTGAGCATGGCAGGCCCCGCAGCCTGGAGTACCCAGCCTGACAGAGGCAGCAGCACATTGGTATAGCCCCAGCTCAGCGCCCCGGACAGCAGCTCTGCCAGGGGCCGGGCCGCCGACACCAGATTGGCAAAGCCGTTCACCAAGCCGGAGAAGTCCAGCTTCGCTGCCCAGGCCGCCGTGGCCGCGGCCATGTCCCGGAGGGCGTCCAGGACGCTCTGAACGATGCCGGTGAGCTCCTCAAAGATGCGTTTCCCCGTCTCTCCCGCCGTCCAGGCCTCCCGGAACCGGCCCGCCAGTGTGCCCGCCGTCTGGCACAGCCGCTGAACCGTCTGCAAAACAGTGGAGACCATCCGCTCGCCGGAGCCGTCCGTCCAGACGGCCAGCCAGCTCTCTCCCACGGCGGCGGCAGCTCTGCCAATCTCCCGGAGGCCGTTTTGGGCCGCCTGGAGCACCCCCGCTCCCTGACTGTCCCAGGCCGCCCGGAAGGGCTGCCAGATCTGGGCCAGCACCTGCTTTGCCTTGACCGCCCAGTTCTCCAGCAGGCCGGAGATATGCACCAGCTCTCCCGCGCCGCTGCCGCCGGAGCTCCCGCCCCGGCTGCCGCCCCCGGAGGAACGGGAGGAACCGCCTCCCGAGGCGCTGACCCGGGTGATCTGGTCAAAGCTGTAGAGCTCCCGCTGGGCCTTGGCGGCGGAGCGGGCGGAGCTTGCCACCTTGCTCAGGGCGCTGGCCGTCCCCTCGGCGGATTTGCTGGCCGACTTCCAATAGGTCACGCCGAACAGGCCTGCCGCCAGCCGGGAGATGGCCTCCGCCGCCGGCTGAACCGCGCTGACCAGTCCGGCAAAGAGGTTCATTCCCACCGCCGCCGCCCCCCGCAGACTGGCGGTCAGCTGTCCCAGCTCCTGCCGCACCCGGCCCAGCGCCACGGTGTAGGCGCTCTGCACCAGGCTGGCGGAGGAGAGAAACTGCCGCACCGCCCGGTCATTTTCCTCCATCGCCCGGCTCAGCTCCGCCGCCGCGCCGGCAGCGGACTGGGCGTCTTCTCTGATATTCATCTCTTCACCTTCTCCTTACTCCCTGCCGCCAGACCCTCCATCATGCGGCGATAGCGGGCCAGCCGCAGTGCTTTCTGCTCCTCCTCCCTCCAAAAGGGGAAGAGCTCATAGACCGGCTCCGGCGTCTCCCCCACCAGAAAGCCGGCAGTCAGCCGGGCGGCTCTCCAGGCGATGACGCTGAGGGCCTGGAGCTGCTGCCGCCGCTCCTCCTCCCGGCCCTCCAGCCAGCAGAGCAGCTCCCCCCAGCTCCAGTCCTCCAGCTCCAGAGGAGATTTGCCCGCCCGGCAGGCCGCATGCTCCAGCTCCTCCAGGGTCAATCCTTGGGAAAAGGGGCGGGCTGACCCGCCTCTCCGGGGGCCGGCACTGTCGTCTCCTCCCCGCCCAGCCGGGCAAAGGCCTGCTCCAGGGCGGCATGGAGGCTCTCCTTGAGCTGCCGGGCCTGCTCCTCGGTGATCAGGCCGGAGGCGGCGGCGATGTCAAAGGCCAGCCCTCCAAACCGCTCCTGACCCCGATAGCCCCCGTCCACCAGCAGGTCGTAAAATTCCTCCCCGTCGGTGACCGGGTTGCCGCTCTCCGGCCAGCTCAAGGCCTCGGTCAGCAGGGCACACATCCGCTCGCCGTCGGTGGCGGAGAGGAACACCGTCTCCAGCGTCTCCTCCCCGAACCGATCCCGCAGCTGCCGCTGGCCCCGAAGGGTGAGCCGCAGCCGGTACTCCCGGCCCTCCAGCCGGATGAGATGATACTTTCTCGCCATTTCACGTCACTCCTTCACCGGCAGAGCCGCCGAAACAGCAGCTCTGCCGGATTTCTCCTTTGAATTACGCCGCAGCGGGGTTGGTCACCGACCACTCGCTCTGGAGGGAGACCACCAGCTTGGCGGAGACCAGCTCGTCCACCTTGGCGCCGGTCACATAGGTGCTGACATAGCCGGTAGTGGCGAACACGGTGCCGTCGGGGAACTCCACCGCCACCGGCACCACATTGCCCGCCGTCTGCAGGGCCTTGAGCACCCGGTAGTCGGAGTCGGCGGCACTGTTGTCAAAGAGGTAGGTCACCTCGAACGCCTTGGTGTCCTGGACGCCGGGGACATTCTTTTTCATGGTGTCCTGCATGCAGGTGGCGTCCAGGGTGGAGGGGCTGCCGCCGATGTCGCCGATCTCGGTGACGTAGTTCATGGCCACGCTGTTGACCTTCACGTCCAGGCCGATGGTAGAAAGACCTTGGGTTGCCATAGTTGCTTCATCCTTTCCTGTTTTGGATAATTATGATGTAAACTTTTCTTGTGTGTGGGATTCAGTCGATGAGCCGCATGCTCCGCTTGTCCACCTTCCGTCCGAACCGGAAGATTTTGCGGCAGCAGGCTCCGCTCTCGTCGTAGCTGTCCGGGCCGCTGTAGATCCGGCGGAGCCCCAGCTCCAGCATGGCCCGGTTCACCGCCTGGGCCAGGTCGTTCTGGCTGTCCAGGTGCTCCGTCCAGAGCTCCACCTGGAAGACCAGCCGGTCCACTACCGGGCAGTCGGTGCCGGTGTTGGAATACTCAAACCAGATCACCGCCGGCAGGGCCGTCTGCCCCTTGGGATGGCGGCTGCGCAGAGTGTAGCTCTGCTCCGTCTCCAGCTGGGCCAGGGCCGAGCGCACCTGGGCCCTGGCGTCCACCAGCCGGTACTGTACCTCGTCCATAGCATCTCCTCCTCTCAGCCGATCCGCTGGGCCAGCAGCTTGCGGTAGCTGGGCCAGCGCTGGATGGCCCGGATCTCATAGAGCGAGCCGTCCTCCAATCGAATCCGGTCAAAGGTGGAGATCACCAGGGCGGAGAAGAGGCAGCCCTCCAGCACGCCGGAGGCGACCTCTCCCTGCTCCCCCTGGCTGTCTCCCGAGGTGAGCCGTCCGGAGGACTGCCAGGAGCGGAGGCTCTGCCAGCTGATGCCCTCCGCCGTGCCGTCCCGGGCCACATAGTCCGGGTGCTCCAGGTCGTAGGAGGCCACGGGATTGCCCAGGCTGTCCGAGGTCAGCCTCCGCCGGTAGAGGGAGAATCCCCGCCGCCAGCCGAGCGGCGTCTCCCGGCTTAACATGTCACCCTCCGGTACCGGGCCAGGCTCTCCAGAATCTCCGCCACCCCGGAGCGGAACTCCGCGGGGGAGAGATAGCGCTCCGACTGGCTGATCTGCCCCTCGGCATAGCTGGCGGACTGGAGGCCGCCCCCCTCCAGCTCCCGCCGGTCCCGCTGGTAGTAGAGAGCGGCCAGCTCCACCGCCTTGGAGAGCCACTGCTCCTCCAGGCTGTCCGCCCCCAGATAGAGCAGCAGCTCGGTCTCGGCGTCCAGCAGCTCATCCTCCAGCAGGAGAAGGGTGTCCTCCTCTGGGTTCTCCAGCCCCAGCCGGCGGCACAGCCGGGCCAGGGCCTGTTCTGTCTGCGCGCCGGTCATGGCTTACCCCTTGTTGCAGGTCATGACCGCCAGGGCCTTGGGCTGAATCACCTTGGCGCCGTAGACGTGGAGTCCCTTGACCGCGTCGGAAAAGTTCTTCTCCAGCCGGTAGGCCTCCAGCTCCACCAGCTGCTCGGCAAAGGCGCCGGCGGCGTTGGTGCCGGCGATCACCTTGTACTTGCTGCCGGAGGTGTTGGGCACGTTGTTGGACAGATGAATCTGGAAACCGGCCGCCTCGCCCACCAGGCCGCCCTGGAGCACCGCCTGGCTGTAGCCGGTGCCGTTGCCCACAAACCGGGGATCCTTGAGCAGCAGGCCGTGGAACCAAGGGGGCACCACCACCCACCGGCCCATCATGGGCACGTTGGCCTCGTTGAGCACCACGCCCAGATCCACCAGGTAGTCATAGGCGTTGGCGCTGGTGGGGGTCACGGCGTCGGCGTCTCCATAGAGGACGTTATCCTTGTCCACCCCCGCCAGCAGCAGGGAGGCCAGATACTGGTCGATGACGTCGTTCATGCCGTAGCTGGCCCGCTGCATGGCGGCGTCCACCAGCTTGGGGTTGGACTGGGCGTTGTTCACGTCCTTGATCTGGAAGTTGAAGTACTTGGCCTTATCGATGACCAGATCCAGCATGGTGCTGTCCAGCTCCTGGGGGGCGGAAATGTCGGAGCCGGTGTAGTCACTGATGGTGATGTCCCCCACCTGGTTGATATGGACGGTGTCGCCGTAGGCCCGAATGTCTCCCTCATAGTCCCGGTTCATCAGTCCGGCGTAGACGTGCACCTTGTCCAGGTGCTCCAGCAGCCGGGCGGACCAGACCTCGGGGATAAAATTGGTAAATGCCATTGTGTGTCATCCTTTCTGTGTTTTACTGTGTCGTACTTACTGCTGCTCCCGGAGCAGGCTGGAGATCTGTCTCCAGTTCCGATTGATCTCCCCGGGGCTCATGCCCCGCAGATTCTCCCGGGTCAGCTCCGGGGGCTGCTCCGGCGCTCTGGGAGGGCTGTCCCCCCGCATCCGGCCGGAAACCGCCTGGGACAGGGCGGCCTGAAAGAGCTGGGAGAACTGCTCCACCCGCTGGGCGGACGTCTCCTCATCCTCCCCGGTGATCCAGGGGGCGAACCGGGCGTCCAGCCCCCGCGCCTGGAGGGCCTGGGCCACCGCCACCTGCCGGAGCCGGGCATCAAACTCCCGCTGCTGTTGGGCCAGGGCCTGCCGGCCCTGCTCCAGCTGGGCGTTGGCCTGCGCCTCCAGCTCCGCCTGACGGCGGTTCAGCTCCCCCTGCTGCTCCCGTTCCCAGTTGGCCCGGGCGGTGGCCAGGGCCTGGCTCACCTTCCGGTCGTAGGCGGACTGATAGTCCCGCTCCTCCCGGAGCAGAGTGTCAAAATCGGGGCGCTGCTGCTCTCTCGCTTCTGCTTCCATTGCGTCTCCTCCTTACTGGCCCAGACCGTTCCCGGAGGCCCGGCCCGTTCCTGTGGTGTTATTGGTACAGGCACTGCCGCCTGCTGTCCCCTCTCTCGTCTGCTGCTGGCGGAGGTTGCGCACCGCCTCGGCAGGATCCTTGATAAACCAGAGCTGGCTGAGCAGCGTCTGGTCGTCCACCATGCCCCGGAGCCGGGTCACCATGTCCACCGTCTCCGACTGGTTGACCGGGAGATTGACGGTGAACACCACGTCCACGTCCTCCACCGCCACCGGCTCCATCTCGCCCTTGACGCTGAGCCAGTGGTTGTACAGCCGGAACCGCTCCTTGAGGCCCCGCTCCATCTGGCCCATCTTGCCCTTGACCAGCAGATCCATGGTCAGCAGCTTGAGCTTGAGCGCCTGTCCGGAGGCGTTTCCGGAGAAGTGCTCGTCGGACATGTCCACGGTGAGGGTCATCTTGTGCATCTCCCGCACCAGGGCGTCCGCCAGCACCTGCACCCCCGCCTCGTCAAAGGTCTTCTGGATGTACTCCGCCCGGGCGTCCAGAGGGGCCCCGTCGATAAACCGCTCCCGGAGCAGCTTCTCCTCCTCCCCGGGGGCCAGGGTCATGCCGAAAAAGACCAGCAGGGCGTCCACAAACTTCTTTTTGTCGGTGATCCGGCTGGACATGAGGCCGTCATAGGCGTCGATGAGGCTGAGAATCTGCTCAAAGTCCCCCTGCCGCTCGCCGTTGTTCTCATAGGCGATGACCGGCACCGCCCCAAAGTAGTGGGCCCGGGCGGGGCCCACAGGGCGGAAGGCCGCCGTCTCCAAGTCGCCGCTGCGGTAGTCCTGAGCGGTCTGGTCGGTGTAGCAGGTGAGGTCGTAGTACTGCTCCCCCGTAGACTTCTCCCGCCGTTCCCAGACCAGGGCGAACAGCTTGTTGTGCTCCACCGTAGTGTCGCAGACCAGGATGCCGTTTCTGGGGTCGACGCGGGCGCTCCGGGGCCGGGGATCCCCCTCCGCCGAGGCGTAGCACAGCTCCAGGCACTCCCCCATCACCCCCATGGTCTTGCCGATCTCCCGATCCAGCCGGCTGATGTGCTGCCGGTCGTAGCAGGAGAGCAGCGGCCTCAGGTCAATCTCCGGCTTTCCAAGGGCCTGCCGCCAGGCGTTCTGTTCCTGTCTGCCGTTCCAGGGCCGGGGATTGGGGTCGTATTTGACGGCGTCTCCCAGGTAATAGCCCAGGACGATGTCCACCACATATTTGGCGTAGTTCACCGCCACCCGCACCTCCTGGTCCCCGGTGCGGTGAAAGATGTCGTGATCCCCCCGGTAGTACCGATCCAGCTTCCCATAGCGGCCTGCGGCCTGCTCCGCCTTGCGGACGCACCAGCGCAGCACCGCCGGGGAGGGCGTCCCCTCCGGGGAGAGCTCGCTTCTGTCCAGATAGAGAATCATCTTCGTTACACTCCTTTCGGCCGGGCGCTCACCCGGGCCTGATTTCGCTGGAGCACCGTGCTGACAAAGTAGCGCAGGGCGTCCATACAGTGGTCATTTTCCTTCCGGGGCCGGTCCTGGCCCTGGCTGTCCGTGTCCCAGACATAGGCCCGGAACTCGGAGAGGGTGTGGGTACACCTCCGGTCAAAGACCAGGGCCCCCTCCTGGAGCAGCTGGCCCACCCGGCGGATGCCGGAGAGCACCTGGTTGTCCGCCCCCAGGACGGCGTAGCCCCGCTGCCGGAGCAGGGCGATAAAGCTGGCCGCCGACGGATCGACGATGACCGCCCGGGGACGGACGCCGTCCAGGAAGTTCTCCAGATCGTCGGCGTACTCCCCGTCCGTCTTCTGCCGCATGGAGGCCCGGCCCGACCAGTAATACTCCCGGCGGCAGCACCAGCGCCCGTCCCGTCCCCGCTGCCAGAGCAGAAAGACGGTGGGATTTTGGGTACCGTAGTCCACCGACACATAGGCGGGGCCTGTGCTCTCGGGCGGCGTATCCGTCAGGTGCCGCTTGGGGTCAAACATGTCGTAGACCAGTCCCTCCGCCGCCACCCAGAGGCCCTGGATATACCGCTGGTAAAAGACACCGGCGTACAGCCCCTCGTACCGCTTGCGGATGGCCGGTGAGAGGGCGGGGTTGTCCTCCATGGTGAAGTGGAGGTAGAGCAGATTGCGCTCCTCCACCTGCTGTACCCAGTGCTTGTAAAACCAATGTTCAGGGCTTTCCGGGTTGCAGTTGAACCAGAACTTGCTCCCTTCCACGCTGCACCGGGCCAGGGCCTGCTCCACAAAGGAGCGGGGCATCAGGGCCACCTCGTCAAACAGCACTCCCGCCAGGGTCATGCCCTGGATGAGCTGATAGCTGCTCTCATCCTTGCCTCCGAAGAGGTAGTATTCGTTCTGACGCTCTCCCAGACGGACAGTGAGCCGGTTTTCGCTCCGCCGCTCCTCAAAGGTGCAGATTCCCTCCAGCCACTGGGGCAGCAGACCGGTGACGTTGCGCCGCAGGCTCTCAATCGTCTTGCCGCACAGGGCGAACCGCTGTCGGTCAAACCGCTCCATGCTCCAGAGGACAAAGCCCACCGCCATGCTCACCGTCTTGCCCGATCGCACCGAGCCGTCGCAGAGGATGCCGTCCCGGTTCCTGTAGTCAGGATGCTTCCACCAGGTCAGGGTCAGCTTCTGCCGCGGACTGAAGTCCTGATACTGCATCGCCTTGAAGCACCTCCTCTTCCCAATTTCCCAGGGCGGCAAAGAGATTGTTCTCCGGCGCCGGCCCGGCATTGTCCTCTCCCCCGTCCCAGACCTCCGGCCGCCTGCGCTTGAGCCACAGGCTGATGGCGGAGACGTTGGGGCTGACCTCCTTTTCGGTGGTCACCAGCTTCTCCCCCCGGTCGGTCTGCTCCGTCTTCTCCTCCCGGTACCGGTAGCCCAGAGCCGCTTTGAGCAGGGCGTCCTCCACCTGGTAGTCTGCCATCTCCCGGTTCAGGGCCAGCGCCTCCTCAATGGCCGGGTACTTCTTCCGCCAGAGCCGGAGGCCCAGGGGGCGCAGCCCCATCCGCCGGGCGATCTCCTCGGCGGGCACGCCGTCTCTGGCCCAGCCCCGGAGCAGCGCCAGCGGCCCCGGCTTCTGCCAGAATCCCGCTCGATCCATGTCCATCCCTCCCTTGTCGTTCGCTGTCTGTCTCTGACAGGCTTCACTATAATACAGGCGTTCTATTTCAGAAATGCAATTTCCCGATTTCTTCGGATTTTTCAGCCTTCTTTTCCGTCAAAATTGCGTTCTTGCTGCAAGCACTGCAAGGGAGCCGCCGTCTCAGGGCACAAAAAAGCAGCGGGCAGAGTGTCTGAACACTCCGTCCGCTGCGCAGACTGTAAAAAAAGCATGTCTGGCGTTTTCTGATTAAGGCCAAAAGTTTAGTAAGCCCTCCGCAGGAGTTTTGTTGCTTCAGCAACAAAATAGAGTGAAATCCGTTTTTTGGACGGGCGTGTACCGGCCAAAAAACACAGGGAGGCCGGGAGTGTGCGCGCGAAGCGCGTGCGCGGACGGCCGCATTTTTCGAACAAAATCGTAGATTTTGTTCGAGCGTGTCGATCTTTATCGACACGCAGAGCAGCGGGCAGAGTGTCTGAAACACTCCGCCCGCTGCGGTTCCTATAACATTGTCTCTCCGGATTACTCTGCCAGGGCCGCCTTGATCTTGCCGATCATCTCCTGATACTCGCCCTCGGTGAGGTGCACCCGCTTGGGATCCATGGCGAAGGTGCCGCCGTACTCAAACTCGTCCTCATACTTGGGCACCAGATGGAAGTGAAGGTGATGTCCGGTGTCGCCGTAGGCGCCGTAGTTCACCTTCTTGGGGTGGAAGGCCTTGTGCAGGGCCACCGCCACCCGGTTCACGTCCTCAATGTAGGCCGCCCGCTCCTCGGGGGTCAGCTCCACCATCTCGCTGACGTGATCCTTGTAGGCCACGATCACCCGGCCGGGGTGGCTCTGCTCCTTGAAGAGATAGAGCATGGACACCGACAGGTCACAGATCTTGATGCCGAACTTCTCGACCAGCTCGCCCTCCATGCAGTAGGCGCAGTTTTGATCTTTTACCATTGGGAAGCGCTCCTTTCCAATTTCTTTTGTAAGGGTGCTTTCATTATAC
>CAMELY010000010.1 GCA_945926565.1 uncultured Clostridia bacterium
GTGCCCAACGCCATCCGGGCCTTTAAAGAGGTGCTGCTGCCCCAGGGCATCACCCAGTGCGGCATCCGGCTGGACTCCGGCGACCTGACCTATCTGTCCAAGAAGGCCCGGAAGATGCTGGACGAGGCGGGGCTCACCGAGTGCAAGATCGTGGCCTCCAACTCTCTGGATGAATATCTGATCCGGGACGTGCTCAACCAGGGAGCCCAGCTGGACTCCTTCGGCGTGGGCGAGCGGCTGATCACCTCCAAGTCCAGCCCGGTCTTCGGCGGCGTGTACAAGCTGGTGGCCATCGAGGACGACGACGGCCGGATTATCCCCAAGATCAAGGTCAGCGAGAACCCGGAGAAGATCATCAACCCCCACTTCAAGCGGGTCTTCCGGCTCTATGACAACGAGTCCGGCGAGGCAATCGCCGACGTGCTCACCGTCTATGACGAGGAAGTCAAGAGCGGCGAGCCCATCCGCCTGTTCGACCCCCGGGCCACCTGGAAGCGGAAGACGGTGCGCAACTTCACCGCGAAAGAGATGCTGGTGCCCATCTTCAAAAACGGCGAGCTGGTCTACAAGCTTCCCACCCTGCCCGAGATCCAGGCCTACTGCAAGTCCCAGGTGGATCTGCTCTGGGACGAGGTGAAGCGGTTTGACAATCCCCATATCTACTATGTGGATCTGTCCGACGAGCTGTGGAACATCAAGCAGGATCTGCTCAATCTGAATCTGTAATTGACTGTTTTTTGCAGCGCCCTGTTCCGCTCGGCCGGAGCAGGGCGTTTTGCCGCGTTTGACAAGGCGGGGGCTGCCGCCTATAATGAAGAAAAGAACACTGCAAGGAGGGCCCTTTCCATGAAAGAGCTGATACGAGGCAATTTAATTGAGGCCCCCGCCCTGGGCCGGCTCCGCTGCCTGGAGGGGGGATATCTGGCTCTGGAGGACGGTGTTGTCCGGGGTGTCTATGACCGGCTGCCGGACGAGTGGGCGGAGGTGCCGGTGACCGACTACGGCGACCGCCTCATCCTCCAGGCCTTTACCGACGCCCATCTCCACGCCCCCCAGTATCCCATGCTGGGCACCGGCATGGATCTGCCCCTGCTGGACTGGCTGAACACCTACGCCTTCCCCGTGGAGGCCCGGTTCTCCGACCCGGAGTACGCCCGGAGGGTCTACCGGGCCCTGGCCCGGGAGCTGCTGGATCTGGGCACCACCCGGGTGATCATGTTCTCCTCCCTGCACACCGACGGCACCCTCATTCTGATGGAGGAGCTGGAGGCCGCCGGTCTCTCCGGCTATGTGGGCAAGGTAAATATGGATCGAAACGGCGGCGTCAACCTCCAGGAGACCACCGAGGAGTCCCAGGCGGAGACCCTCCGCTGGCTGGCCGGCTGCGGCCGGTTCAAAAACATCAAGCCCATCCTCACCCCCCGGTTCACCCCCAGCTGTACCGACGAGCTGATGGCCTGGCTGGGAGAGCTGGCCGGTGAGCGGGGTCTTTTCGTCCACTCCCACCTCTCCGAGAACACCGGCGAGCTGGCTCTGGTCAAGCAGCTCCACCCGGACTGCCCTCAGTATTGGGAGACCTACGCCAAGTTCGGCCTGTGGAAGGATCACACCGTCATGGCCCACTGCGTCTACAGCGATGAGCGGGAGCGCAGGGCCATGAAGGAGGCCAACGTGCTGGCTGTCCACTGTCCGGACTCCAACATCAATATCTCCAGCGGCATCGCCCCGGTGCGGCAGATGCTGGAGGAGGGGGTCTGGGTGGCTCTCGGCTCCGACATCGCAGGCGGGGCACAGCTGTCCATGCTGGACGTCATGACCAACGCCATCCGCTCCTCCAAGGCCAGAGGACTGGTCACCGGGGACGCGCCCCTCACCGCCCCCGAGGCCTACTATCTGGCCACCTCCGCCGGACAGGAATACTTCGGCGCCGCCCCCGGCTTCGGTCTGAACGAGCCGCTGCACGCCGTGGTCATCGACGACAGTCCGCTGAACCCCGGTGGGGATTCCATCCCCCTGCCTCAGCGGCTGGAGCGGGTGCTCTACCGCCATGGCCGGGCCAGCATCGACGCCGTCTACGCCGCCGGGCGGAAGGTGCGGGGATGAAATTTCCGCTCCAGACTGGCAGATGATCCTTCTTGGCTCCCTCCCCGAGGGAGCTGTCGCCGCAAGGCGACTGAGGGAGTCGCCCCCGGCGCAATCCAAATTTTTGCAAAGCCTTTGTCGATTCCCGGAAAATGTATTTTGTTTGTCCAACTCCGGCAATTGACAAACACTGGCGCGGGGCGCACTCCTTCCGTCTGCCCTTCGGGCAGCCACCTCCCTCAAAGAGGGAGGCTTGGGCCGGTGCAAAGCATGACCCTTTTGCATAAAATCGCTTCTCGCCCTTTCCGGCAGCACCACCGGAAAGGGCCTTCTCTTTGCCTTTTCTCTGGTACAGCGGCACGA
Organism: uncultured Clostridia bacterium; assembly: GCA_945926565.1. Classification (GTDB taxonomy): domain Bacteria; phylum Bacillota; class Clostridia; order Oscillospirales; family Oscillospiraceae; genus Onthomonas. Next base: position 2,446 of record CAMELY010000010.1, read on the forward strand.
AATATGGTACAATTAAGAAAAGTCTTTTTTGATTTCACGAGGTTCTGCCATGAAATTTCTGCATCTCTCTGACCTCCACCTGGGCAAGCGGCTGCTGGGCTGCTCCCTGCTGGAGGATCAGCGGTATATCCTGGAGCAGCTGCTCCCCATCGCCAGGGAGGCGGACGCCGTCCTCATCGCCGGGGACGTCTATGACAAAGCTGTCCCCTCCGCCGAGGCGGTGGCCCTGTGCGACTGGTTTCTCACCCGTCTGGCCGGTCAGGGGACACCGGTGCTGCTCATCAGCGGCAACCACGACTCCGCCCAGCGGCTGGCCTTCGGGGCCCGGCTGATGGCGGGGGGCGGCATCCACATCGCCCCGGTGTTCTCCGGCGCTCCGGATCCGGTGCTCTTCCGCGACCGGTGGGGGGAGGTCGCCGTGTACCTGCTCCCCTTCCTCAAGCCGGTCTCCGTCCGGCAGGTCTATCCCGAGGAGGAGATCAGCTCCTACCAGGACGCCCTGGCCTGCGTCCTGCGCCATATGCCGCTGGATCCCGACCGCCGCAATCTGCTGGTGGCCCATCAGTATGTGGCGGGGGCCAAGCAGTGCCAGTCGGAGGAGGTTAGCATCGGCGGCCTGGACCAGGTGGACGCCAGTCTCTTCGACGCCTTTGACTATGTGGCCCTGGGCCACCTCCACACCCCCCAGTGGGTGGGCCGGAAGACGGTGCGCTACTGCGGCACGCCGCTGAAATACTCCTTCTCCGAGGCGGGGCAGGAAAAGGCCGCCCTGCTGGTCAATCTGGAGGAAAAGGGCAAGATTACCCTGGATCAGCGGCCTCTCGCCCCCTTGCGGGAGCTCTCCACCCTCCGGGGAACCTATCTGGAGCTGACCGACCGGCGGTTTTACAAAGACCGGAACACCCAGGACTATCTCCACATCGTCCTCACCGATGAGGAGGACATTCCCCAGGCCCTGGGCCGGCTGCGGGCGGTCTATCCCAACCTGCTCAGCCTGGAATACGACAACCGGCGCACCCGGAGCAGCCAGACGGTGACCCCGGACGGAGTAGCTCACCGGCGCAGCCCCCTGGAGCTGCTGTCCGATTTTTATGAGACACAGAACAACCAGCCCATGAGCCAAGCGCAGCTGGACTACGCCGCCGGGCTCATGGCCGGTATCTGGGAGGAGGAGCCATGAGACCGCTGCGCCTGACCTTATCCGCCTTCGGCCCCTACGCAGGCGTCCAGACGCTGGACTTCCGCCCGCTGGGGGAGGAGGGCCTCTACCTGATCACCGGAGACACCGGGGCAGGCAAGACCACCATCTTTGACGCCATCACCTTCGCCCTCTATGGAGAGGCCAGCGGCCAGAACCGGGAGGCGTCCATGCTCCGCAGCAAGTACGCCGCCCCGGAGACGCTGACCTATGTGGAGCTGGAGTTTCTCTACCGGGGCCGGGTCTACACCGTCCGCCGCAACCCGGAATACCTCCGGCCCAAGGCCCGGGGCGTTGGTGAGACCCGGCAGAAGGGAGACGCCTCCCTGATTTACCCCGACGGACGGCCCCCGGTGACCAAGAGCCGGGAGGTGACCCGGGCGGTCACCGAGCTGTTGGGGCTGGACCGCAACCGGTTCACCCAGATCGCCATGATCGCCCAGGGAGACTTTCTCAAGCTGCTGCTGGCCAAAACGGAGGAGCGCAGCGCCATCTTCCGGGAGCTGTTTCACACCGGCCGCTATCAGAGCTTTCAGGAGCAGGTCAGGCGGGATACCGCCCGGCTGGAGCAGCAGGCGGGTGAGGCCGGCCGCACCCTGCTCCAGGCGCTGGCCCGGCTTCAGGCCCCTGAGGACTCCGAAGTTTACCCTCAGCTCTCCCAGCTCCAGGCCGCCAACACCCTGCCCCCGCTGGAGGAGGTGTTGGCACTGGCAGATACCCTCTGTCAGCAGGACGAGGCCGCCTTCCAGGTACTGCAGACGGAGCTGACCCAAGCCGAGGCCGAACTCACTCAGGCTGACCGGGCGCTGACCCGTGCCCAGCAGACCGTCGCGCTCCACCGTCAGCTCGCCGCCGCCCGGGAGCAGCTGGCACAGCGTCAGGAAGAGTTGACCGCCGCCCGGACGGTGCTGGAGTCCGCTCAGGCCGGCCAGACCCGGCAGGAGGCCCTCAGCCGTCAGATCGCCGGGGAGGAGACGCTGCTGCCTCAATACGCCCGGCTGGAGCAGTTGGAGGACGGCATCCGCCAGGCCCGACAGGAGCAGAAAACTCTGACCCTCCGACTGGAGGCAGACAGCGCCACGGCGGAGGGGCTGAAAACCCAGCGCGCCGTCCTCCAGAGCGAAACGGAAACGCTGGAGCAGCGCCGGCAGGCATTCGCTTCCCTGGACAGCCAGGCGGAGCGGCTGAAGGAGCAGTCCGCCCAGCTCAGCCGGCTCCAGGCCCAGCATCAGGACTGGATCCACACCGCGGGACAGCTCTCCCAGGTGCAGCGGGCCTATCAAACCGCCGCCGACCGGCTGGGCACTCTGCGGGAGCAGTATACCCGGTCGGAACGGGCCTTTCTGGACAGCCAGGCGGGACTGCTGGCAGGCGCCCTGGAGGAGGGCCAGCCCTGCCCCGTCTGCGGCGCCCTTCATCATCCCGCCCCCGCCCGGCCCCGGTGGGACGCACCCACCCAACAGCAGCTGGAGCGGCAGAAGGGACAGCTCCAGGCCGCCGAGGAACAGGCTGGCAATCTGAGCAGTCAGGCCGCCGTCCTCCGGGGCAGGGCGGAGAGCCTGGGCGGTCAGCTCCTGGCCCAGCTGGAGCTGCGGGACCCGGGAGACATCTCCGCTGCCCTCCAGGCGCAGCGGGCCGTCCTGGCCCAGCGCCGGGCCGCCCTGAATCGGGACATGGCCCAGGCTCAGGAGATACAAGCCGCCCTGGAGCGGTGCCGGCAGGAGCTGCCCCAGCTGGAGCAGCATTTGGAGCAGCTGATCAGCCGCCGCCAGGAGGGGGAAAAGCAGCTCTCTGCCCTCCAGGCCCGGGAGGCCGCCCTCACCAAGGAGCGGGAGTCCCTGTCAGGCAGCCTGTCCTTTGCCAGCCAGCGGGAAGCCAAGGGCCACATTGCCGCCCTGTCCGCAGAAGAGCAGGCGCTGAAATCCGCCCTGCTCCGTGCACAGAAGGGAGAGCAGTCCGCCGCTGCCGCCGTGGACAGTCTCGCGGGCAAGGTCTCCGCATTGGAAGGCCAGCTGCCCCGGGAGGCGGGGCCCACCGTGGAGGAGGCCGCTCAGGCCCGGGAGGCCCGGGACACAGCGCGGCGTCAGCTCCAGACCCGGCGGGACGCCCTCCACCTGCGGCTGGACCGGAACCGGAGCGCCAGGCAGCTGCTCCGGGCCCAGAGCCAGGCCCTGGAGACGCTGGAGGAGGATCTGCGCTGGCACAAAGCGCTCTCAGATACCGTCAACGGCCAGCTCCGGGGCAAGGACAAGGTGACATTGGAGACCTATATTCAGATGACCTGGCTGGATCGGATTCTCGCCCGGGCCAACCTGCGGCTGATGGTCATGACCTCCGGCCAGTACGAGCTGCTGCGCCAGGCCAGGGCGGACAATCAGCGCAGCCAGACCGGTCTGGAGCTGGAGGTGCTGGACCACTACAACGGCACCCGCCGCAGCGTCCGCACCCTCTCCGGGGGCGAGGCCTTCCAGGCCTCCCTCTCCCTGGCCCTAGGGCTTTCGGACGAGATTCAGTCCGGCGCCGGCGGCATCCAGCTGGACACCCTGTTCGTGGATGAGGGCTTCGGCTCTCTGGACGAGGAGGCGCTGAACCAGGCAGTCTCCGCCCTCAGCGACCTGAGCCAGGGCCACCGGCTGGTAGGTATCATCTCCCACGTCTCCGAGCTCAAGGAGCGGATCGACCGGCAGATTGTGGTCGCCAAGGCTCCTTCCGGGGGCAGCCGGGCAGAAATTGTCGTTTGACCATTTGCAGTTTTCGGCCGATATTCTTGCAGAAATACAACGAATTTCGACAGCACTTCCGCCTTGCATGCAAGGGCAATTGGAAAGACTGCAAAACTTTTGAAGGAAGATGAGAAAAACGCCCCGCCGCCTTGCACTTTCCTAAAAATTGTTGTATCATGTACAAAACTTATCAGGCACCGCTTTCACCCCGCTTTTCTCCAGAAAGGAGGCAGCCCGCAATGGCCACCTTTATCGTCAACGGCATCGCCGTCCACGTCTCTGAAAATCAAAAGCTGCTCCCCTATCTGCGGGACGTACTGCACCTGACCTCGGTGAAGGACGGCTGCAGCGAGGGCGCCTGTGGCACCTGCACCGTGCTGGTGGACGGCAAGGCTCAGAAGGCCTGTGTCCTCACCACCGACAAGCTGGAGGGCAAGACGGTGCTGACCGTGGAGGGGCTCTCCCCCTTTGAGCAGGAGGTCTATGTAGAGGCCTTTGGCCAGGCGGGAGCGGTGCAGTGCGGCTTCTGCATTCCCGGCATGGTGCTGGCGGCCAAGGCGCTGCTGGATCAGAATCCGGATCCCTCCGAGGAGGAGATCGCCTTCGCCCTGCGGGGCAACCTCTGCCGCTGCACCGGCTATGTGAAGATCAAGGCAGCCGTAAAGCTGGCCGCCCGGATGCTCCGGGAGGGGCGCATCATCGAGGGAGAAAATCAGTGGGCGCTGGGCAGTCGGGTCTCCCGCATCGACGTGCGGGAGAAGGTGCTGGGCAGCGGCAAGTATCCCGACGACGTCTATCTGGAGGGCATGCTCCACGCCGTCGCCCTCCGCTCCGCCTATCCCCGGGCAATCGTCAAAGCCATCCGGACGGAGAAGGCCAAGGCGCTCCCCGGCGTGGTGGGAGTCTTTACGGCGGCGGATATCCCCGGCAGCCACAAGGTGGGCCACATCCGTCAGGACTGGGACGCCATGATCGCCGTGGGAGACACCACCCGTTTTCTGGGCGACGTCATCTGTGTGGTGGCGGCGGAGACGCTGGAGACCGCCCGGCAGGCCCGGGATCTGATTGAGGTAGCGTATGAGCCCCTGACCCCAGTGCGCAGCCCGGAGGAGGCCATGGCCCCGGACGCACCCCAGCTCCACGCCGACCGCCCCGGCAACATTCTGGCTCACAAGCATGTCTCCCGGGGCGACGCGGAGGGGGCCATCGCCCGAAGCGCCCATGTGATCTCCCGCCACTTCTCCACCCCCTACACCGAGCACGCCTTTCTGGAGCCTGAGTGCGCCGTCAGCTATCCCGAGGGGGACGGCGTCCACATTCTCTCCACCGACCAGGGCACCTACGCCACCCAGCATGAGACGGCCCCCATGCTGAATCTGCCCCCGGAAAAAGTCAGGGTGGAGAGCATGCTGGTGGGCGGCGGCTTTGGCGGCAAGGAGGACGTGACCGTCCAGCACCTGTCCGCCCTGGTGGCTTTGCTCACCGGACGGCCCTGCAAGATGAAGCTGACCCGGCCAGAGAGCCTGCTGGTACATCCCAAGCGGCATCCCATGGAAATGGACTTCACCCTGGGCTGCGACGAGAACGGCCTGATTCAGGGCGTCAAGGCCAGGGTGATCTCGGATACCGGCGCCTACGCCTCTCTGGGCAGCCCGGTATTGGAGCGGGCCTGCACCCACGCCGCCGGGCCCTATCACTACGAGAACTTTGAAATTGACGGTCTGGCCTATTACACCAACAATCCCCCCGCCGGGGCCTTCCGTGGCTTCGGGGTCACCCAGACCTGCTTTGCCATGGAGAGCCTCTTAAACGAGATGGCGGACATCGTGGGCATCACCCCCTGGGAGATCCGCTACCGCAACGCCATCCGCCCCGGCCAGGTGCTGCCCAACGGCCAGATTGTGGGGCCGGAGACCGGCCTGGTGGAGACGCTGGAGGCGGTGAAGCCCTACTACGATCAGGCCAAGTACGTCGGCATCGCCTGCGCCATGAAAAACGCCGGCGTGGGCGTAGGCCTGCCCGACTACGGCCGGTGCCGCCTGCTGGTGGAAAAGGGCAAGGTGGCCATCTACTCCGGCGCCTCCTGCATCGGCCAGGGGCTGGGCACGGTATTGACCCAGCTGTGCTGTGAGCTGCTGGAGCTGCCCCGGGATGCGGTAGAGTACCGCCGGGCCAACACCTTCCAGGCCCCGGACTCCGGCGTCACCTCCGGCTCCCGGCAGACCCTGGTCACCGGCGAGGCCTGCCGCCGGGCCTGCGAGCATCTGAAAAGCGACCTCGCCGGCAAGACACTGACCGACCTGGAGGGGAAGGAATACTACGGCGAGTATCTGGCCAAGACCGACCCTCTGGGGGCGGACGTCCCCAACCCGGTGAGCCATGTGGCCTACGGCTACGCCACCCAGATCTGCGTCCTGGACGACCAGGGCAAGCTCAAGCAGGTGGTGGCCGCCCACGACGTGGGCAGGGCGGTAAATCCCCTCTCCTGCGAGGGGCAGATTGAGGGCGGCGTGGTCATGAGCCTGGGCTTCGCTCTCACCGAGCAGTATCCGCTGACTGACTGCAAGCCCACCGCCAAATACGGCACCCTGGGCCTGTTCCGGGCCAATCAGGTGCCCGAGGTCAAGGCGATTGTGGTGGAAAAGCCGGGGCTGGACGTGGCCTGCGGCGCCATCGGCATCGGAGAGATCACCTCCATCCCCACCGCCCCCGCCGTGGCGGACGCCTACTACCGCTACGACGGCCTGCGCCGCACCTCTCTTCCCCTGGAGCAGACCCCTTACGCCAGAAAAAAGCCCAAGAAATGAGTTTCGTGCCATCATATCAAAAAAGGAGGCCATCTTTTATGAGCAAAAGTGTGGGGCAAAGCAAGCTCCGGGTGGACGCCTACGACAAGGTCACCGGTCGGGCAGAGTACACCGATGACCTCTGCGCCCCCGACGCGCTGATTGCCCGTATCGTCCACTCCACCATCGCCCACGGCATGGTGACCGGAGTGGACACCGCCCAGGCGGAGTCCGTTCCCGGGGTGGTCAAGGTGCTCACCTGCTTCGACGTGCCGGACCGCCCCTTCCCCACGGCGGGCCACCCCTGGTCCACCGACCCCCATCATCAGGACGTGGCTGACCGGCTGCTTCTGAACCGCCATGTCCGCTACTACGGGGACGATGTGGCGGTGGTCATCGCCGAAAACGAGGTGGCCGCCACCCAGGCCGCCCGGCTGGTCAAGGTGACCTATGAGGAATATCCCTTTGTGCTGGACGCCCAGGAGGCCATGGGCTTTGACGGCCCGCCTATCCACGAGGAGCGGCCGGACAACATCCTGGCCCACACCCAGATCCGCAGGGGAGACTACGAGACTGCCCGTCAGGAGCCCGGCCTCATCCGGGTAGAGGGCTGGTACGACACCCCCACCGTCCAGCACTGCCACATTGAAAACCACATCTGCTACGCCTCCATGGAGAAGGGGCGGATCACGGTGGTCAGCTCCACCCAGATCCCCCACATCATCCGCCGGGTCTGCGGCCAGGCCCTGGGCATCCCCTGGGGCAAGGTGCGCATCGTCAAGCCCTACATCGGCGGCGGCTTCGGCAACAAGCAGGACGCCCTCTATGAGCCCCTCTGCGCCTGGCTGACCACCCAGGTGGGCGGCCGGACGGTCAAGATCGACTGTGCCCGGGAGGAGACCTTTGTCAACAACCGGGTGCGCCATGCCATCCGCACCCACATTATCTCCTACGTCCGTCCCGACGGCACCCTGGCCGCCCGGAAGTTCGAGTGCTTCTCCAACCAGGGCGCCTACGCCTCCCACGGCCACAGCATCGCCGCCAAGGGCATGGGCGCCTTCCCCCAGCTCTACCCCTGCGACAACATCGAGGCGGACGCCTACACCGTCTACACCAACCGGCCGGTGGCGGGCGCCATGCGGGGCTATGGCATCCCCCAGGCCATGTGGGCGGGAGAGTGCCACCTGGATGACATCGCCCGCAAATTGGGCCGGGACCCGGTGGAGTACCGGCGGCAGATCGTCATGCCCCAGGGCTACACCGACGCCTTCTCCAAAAACTGCAACTACTACGACACCTTCAACCAGGTCATGGACAAGGGCATGGCGGCCATCGGCTACGAGGAGAAGCGGAAGGCCTACGCCAACCAGACCGGCCCCATCCGCCGAGGGATAGGCATGGCTCTCTTCTGGTACAACACCGCCGTCTGGCCCATCTCGCTGGAGTCCTCCTCCTGCCGGATGGTGCTCAATCAGGACGGCTCGGTGCAGGTGCAGACCGGCGAGACCGAGATCGGCCAGGGCTGCGACACCGCCTACGCCCAGATGGCGGCGGACGCCATCGGCATCCCCTTTGAGGACGTCCACATCGTCTCCACCCAGGACACCGACGTCACCCCCTTCGGCACCGGCGCCTACGCCTCCCGGCAGACCTACATCGGCGGCTTCTCCATCCAGCAGACCGGTCAGATGCTGAAGGATCGCATCCTCACCTACGCCGTGGAGCTGACCCGGCAGACCCGGGCCAATCTGGATCTGGTGGACGGGCAGATTGTCCGCACCAGTGACGGCCAGGTGCTCATGAGCCTGGGCGAGCTGGCCACTGAGGCACTCTACAGCCTGAGTCACAGCCAGCACCTCACGGCGGAGAGCACCTATCAGATCAAGAACAACGCCTACTCTTTCGGCTGCACCTTTGCCGAGGTGGAGGTGGATATCCCCCTGTGCAAGGTGAAGCTGCTCAACATCGTCAACGTCCACGACTGCGGCCGGCTCATTAACCCCGCCCTGGCGGAGGCCCAGGTCCACGGCGGCATGAGCATGGGCATCGGCTACGGCCTCAGCGAGCAGCTGCTCTTTGACCCCAAGACCGGGCGGGCGCTGAACAACAACCTGCTGGACTACAAGCTGTCCACCTTTATGGATCACCCCCACCTCCAGGCCCTGTTCGTGGAAAATCCGGAGCCCACCAGCCCCTACGGCACCAAGGCCCTGGGCGAACCCCCCGCCTGCTCCCCCGCTCCGGCCATCCGCAGCGCCATTCTCAACGCCACCGGAGTGGCGGTCAACCAGACGCCTATGACCCCCCACGTCCTCTTCCGGGCCTTCCGGGAGGCCGGGCTGTTCCAGGAAGGAGAGACTGCCCATGTATGACATCAAAGCCCTCTATGAGGCCCACAGCGTGGAGGAGGCCGTCCGGCTCCGGGTGGAGCACCCGGAGGCCCAGATCATCGCCGGCGGCTCCGACGTGCTGGTGCAGATCCGTGAGGGAAAGCGAGCCGGCGCCGAGCTGATCTCCATCTATCTGATGGACGAGCTGCGGGGCATCTCCCTGGACGAGGCGGAGAACATCCGCATCGGCTCTCTCACCTGCTTTACCTCCATCACCAACGACCCCATCATCCAGAAGTACATCAACGTGCTGGGGGAGGCAGTGGATCAGGTGGGCGGCCCTCAGATCCGCAACATCGGCACCATCGGCGGCAACACCTGCAACGGCGTCACCTCCGCTGACTCCGCCTCCACCCTCTTCGCCTGGGACGCCGTCATTGAGCTCACCGGCCCCGAGGGAGTGCGTCGCATCCCCATCCAGCAGTTCTACCTCCGGGCGGGCAAGGTGGATATCCGCCCCGGCGAGATCCAGACCGCCATCCTTATCCCCAAGGCCAGCTACGAGAACTGCTACGGCCACTATATCAAGTACGCCATGCGCAACGCCATGGACATCGCCACCCTGGGCTGCTCGGTGAACGTACGGCTCTCCCCGGACAAGCGGACGGTGGAGCGGGCCCGGATTGCCTACGGCGTGGCAGGCCCCGTCCCCCTGCGGGCATCCACCGCCGAGGCGGTCGCCCAGGGGCAGGCCCCCTCTCTGGCCCTGGCGGACCGGTTTGCCAAGGCGGTTCTGGAGGACATCCATCCCCGGGACTCCTGGCGGGCCGCCAAGGACTTCCGGGAGCACATCGCGGTGGAGACCGCACGGCGGGCCTTCCTGGAGTCCGTCCGGCTGGCAGGAGGTGAGCTGGCATGAGCATTCAGTACAAGCACATCCAATGCACCATCAACGGCAGGCCGGTGGACAAAATGGTGGACGTCCGGGCCTCCCTCACCGATCTGCTGCGCAACGACTTCCGGCTCCATTCCGTCAAAAAGGGCTGCGAGGTGGGCGAGTGCGGCGCCTGCAACGTCATCATCGACGGCCGGTGCTACAACTCCTGCATCTACCTGGCGGTCTGGGCGGACGGGAAGAACATCCGCACTTTGGAAAGCTTGCTGGGCCCCAACGGGGAGCTGTCCGACATTCAGCAGGCCTTTGTGGACGAGGCCGCCGTCCAGTGCGGCTTCTGCACCCCCGGCTTTATCATGACCGCCGTGGAGATTCTGGAGAGCGGCAAGGAGTACACCGACGACCAGCTGCGCAAGGCCCTCTCCGGCCACCTGTGCCGCTGCACCGGCTATGAGAATATCCTCCGGGCGGTGAAAAAGGCCATGTACCGGCGGCTGGGCAAGCCGATGCCGGAGGCGTGACAACGCCGTAAAATTTGGAAAGCGTGAGACAGAACCATATGCTCTGTCTCACGCTTTCTGTTTCGATGAACGGATGGTTACTTTTCTGCCTCCAGTGACAGTTCCGCCGTAAAGATTCCATTCTCTGCCTGAGTCCGAAATTCCCCCTGGTACTTTTGGGCGATGCTGCGCAGAATGCTCAGTCCCAGTCCATGGCTCTCCTTGTCCTCCTTGCTGGTGCCCTCCAGCTGGATGTCCGGGCCGCAGGTGTTGGTCACGCGCACGATGTAAAAGCCTTTCCGCTCCGCCGCCTTCACCTGGATGGCAGGATGCTCCGCCCCGCTGCGCCGGCAGCCCTCAATGGCATTGTCCAGCAGATTGGAAAACAGGCTGGAGAGATCAATCTCCTCGATCTTCCAATCCTCCACCGCCGCCTGGGCAGAAAAGGCAATCCCCTGCTCCTCCGCCTGGGCTGCCTTTACCGTCAGAATCGCGTTGACAATGGGATTGGCACAGTACCGCAGGGGGCGGATGGCGCTCAGCCGCTCCTCCAGCTCTTCCAGCAGCTTGACCGCCTTCCCCGGCTCCTCTTCCGCCAAAGAATAGGCCACTTGAAGCTGATTCTTGAAGTCATGCCGGAAGGCAGACAGCTCTGCCGCGCTCTCCTGGGCCAGGCGGTAGTACCGGTAATCCATATCCCGCTGAAGCCTGAGCTGCTCCAGCTCCATCTGGTTTTGTACCGCCCGAACCGAGCTGTGGATCACTTGATAGACATAATACTGGCACAGTGTCGCCGCAAATTCACAGACCAAGGCATAGAGCGCCATTTGGTTCTGAACCACATTCCAATTATAGATGCCCATGCCGATGAGCAGCATGGTCTGAGACACCGCCAGCAGCAGCGACAGTATGATCGTTCTTCTCCGGATCTGCTTGTCCACCCGGTTCAGATAGAGCAGTGCAACCGTCGAGAGGGGCATAAAATAGCTGGGGTAGCTGATGTTGCACAAAAGCTGTACGGAGCCCGTTGTAGCCTGCTCCACGACCTGTGCCAGCGTGAGCTTCCAGCAGGCCATGGCGAGGGATGTTCCAAACAAATCTGCCGCACAGAAAACTCCTACATAGACGCAGTAAATCAGCAGCCGCCGCTTGGGAGGCTCGTCCACCGCGACCCAGACGCCCAGAAACAGGTACAGATGGTAGCAGACCGCGCGCAGGAATGTCAGCTCCCCCCACCGGTTCCAGAACAGCCCCTGAATCCCGAGGACGCCCAGGACAAAGCAGACAAATGTGCTCCGCTTATCATACCGTTGTCTGCCGGCGTTGATCAGGAACAGGCCAAAGCACATTGCCTGCAGGGAATAGGCCAGAAACGCCGCACTTTCTCTGCTCATATGCTTTTCCTCGCAAACTCCATCAGGCGCTCCCGGGTCTCCTTTGACCGGGCCCGGCTGATGGGAATCCGCTCCCCGCTCCGAAGCAGCAGCTTGCTCTTTTCCTGCAGCTCCACATACTCCAGATTGACCAGATAGCTCTGGTGGCAGCGGATAAACTGCCGGGTAAGCTGCTGCTCCAGCTCATCCAGCCGGAGGTAGCACTCCACCGTCCGCTCCTCCGCCCGAATCCGGGCCAAACGGCCCTCACTCTCGGCGTATGCGATCTGCTGAATGGGGATGCGCACGCTGCTGCGCATCCGGTCCAGAATAATCAGATATTGTCCTGCGTCTTCCTCCAGTTCCCGGTTTGCTTTTTCCAGCGCAAAAAGCAGCTTTTCCGGCTTGATCGGCTTGACGAGGAAAGCGGTTGGGCTGGTCTGGAAAATCTCCTCACAGTACTCGATATATCCGGTAATAAAAATCACTTTGATTCTGGGCCAGCGCAGCAGCAGCTTCTGCGACAGGTCAATGCCGTTCTGCTGGCCAAGCTTGATATCCATCATCAGAATATCCACCTGACCCGGCGCTTCGACCAGAAGATAACGTTCCAGCGCCTCCCAGCTAAACAGTCCGACCGTCTCATGGGGCACCGTCCACAGCTCATCCACCATCCGGGTGAGGGAGACCAGCACTCCCGGGCTGTCGTCACAGATCACAATTCGCTGCATCTCTCTTCCCCCTTTCAAATCAATTCTTTTTTATTTTACCAGATAGCACTTTTTTGTCAATCGTTTCCATTTGTTCTGCTCCTCACAAATTGCAAAAAAGGAAGGACGGCTTTTTTCCTCCGTCCTTTCCTGTCGAGAAAGCTTTTCTATTTTCCCAATTAAAGCATCTGTTTTCTCCCGGAAAACATGGTTATTTATCCTAAGTTGAATGTCTGCTGTCCGCTCTGATCGGTCAGGATTCTCCCCGAAAGCCAGCCCTGCTCTGCCCCGGTGATCCGGACCTGGGCCGGCACATTATGCCAGCACCCCTCCGCCCGGACCCGCACTTCCACATAGTTGGGGGCATGGCCCCGCCAGAGACCCTCCTTCTCCTCCTCCAGCAGGACAGGCAAAGTCTCCCCAATCCAGGAGGCGAGATAGGCCTGTTCCAGCTGCCGGGCGACCTGGGCCGCCCGGTGGGCCCGCTCCTCTTTGACATGATTGGGCACCTGATCCGGCAGCTTGGCCGCCGGGGTGCCGGGGCGCTTGGAGTAGGGGAAGATGTGCATGGAGGAAAACTGCGCCTGCGCCAGGAAATCCAGCGTAGTCTGGAGCTCTTCCTCGGTCTCCCCGGGAAAGCCTACGATCAGGTCGGTGGTGATAGCCGGCCGGTCAAAATACTGCCGCAGCAGCCGGCAGGACTCCAGGAAGCGGGCGGTGTCGTACCGCCGGTGCATCCGCCTGAGCGTCTCGTCGCAGCCGGACTGGAGGGACAGGTGGAAGTGGGGGCACAGGTTGGGCAGAAGACTTGCCCGGCGGCAGAAGTCCTCGGTGATCGTCCGGGGCTCCAGACTGCCCAGCCGGATGCGCAGCTCCGGCACCGCCTGGCACAGGGCCTCGATCAAATCAATCAGGCTGGAGCCGTCTTTCCACTCCGCTCCCCAGGAGGAGATCTCAATGCCGGTGAGGACAATCTCCCGGTAGCCCTGCTCCGCCAGCGCCTTGGCCTGCTCCACCGCCGTCTCCAGGGGCTCAGAGCGCAATGCCCCCCGGGTATAGGGGATGATGCAGTAGGTGCAGAAGTTGCGGCAGCCGTCCTGCACCTTGAGCATGGCCCGGGTGCGGCCCTCCAGCCCGCCGGCGGGCAGCACCTCAAAGCCGGTGCGGCGCAGTGCGTCGTCCACCTCCACCAGCGGCTGATGGCGGCGCACCTCCTGCTGTACCCGCTCCAGAAAAGCCAGCCGGTCGCCGGTGCCGGAGACCAGATCCACCCCCAGGGCGGCCACCTGCTCCGGCTCCGCCTGGGCGTAGCAGCCGCAGACGGCGATCACCGCCTCCGGATTGCTCCGCCGGGCCCGCCGGATCACCTGGCGGGATTTTTTATCGCTGACGGCGGTGACCGAGCAGGTGTTGATCAGATAGAGATCCGCCTGCTCCTCAAAGGGGACCAGGGTGTGGCCCTGGCCCTCCAGGATGGACTGCATGGCCTGACTTTCGTATTGATTGACTTTACAGCCAAGGGTATAGATGGCAAAGCGCATATTTTTGGTACTCTCTCCCTTGCGTTCCGGCTATCGGGCACGCTATAATGGTCTGAGATAGTATTATATCGAATTTCAGGGGTTCTGTACACCCCAGAGAGGAATTTATGCTATGAAAAAACAACTTTGGGCCAATCTGAATTCCATTGACAAGGCCAAGGATTTTGCCAATCTGGCCAGCCTCATGTCCTGCGAAATCGATGTCTGCTCCGGCCGCTATGTGGTGGATGCCAAGTCCATCCTGGGCCTGTTTTCCGTGGATCTCTCCGTCCCGGTGGAGGTGGTCGTCCACGGAACGCCCGAGGAGGTCGACGAGTTCACCCAGAAGTGCCAGCGCTTCCTGGTGGCAGAGGAAGCCTGAGCGATGGCCAACGACCACGCCTTTTTTGCCCTCATTGCCCGGATGCGGTACATTGACCGCTGGGCGCTGATGCGCAATACCGACCCGGAGAATATCCAGGAGCACTCCCACATGGTGGCCGTCCTGGCCCACGCCCTGGCGGTGATTCACAACCACTATTTTGACGGCAAGGTGGATCCGGGCCAGGTAGCCCTGGCCGCCCTCTATCACGACGCCACCGAGATCATCACCGGCGACATGCCCACCCCCATCAAGTATTATAACTCCACCCTCCGGGCCTCTTACCGGGAGGTGGAGGATATGGCGGCCCATCGTCTGCTCCACATGCTGCCTGAGGAGCTGCGGGGGGAATATGCCGCCCTGCTCCAGCCGGAGGATCCGGAGGTGGAAGCCCTGGTCAAGGCGGCGGACAAGCTCTCCGCCTATCTGAAATGCGTGGAGGAGCTGAAGGCGGGCAACAACGAGTTCAAGCTGGCCAAGGAGCAGACCTATGCCGCCCTGACCAAAAATCCCCTGCCCGCCCTGCAATACTTTATCATCCACTACCTGCCCAGCTTCCAGCTGACGCTGGA
>CAMELY010000011.1 GCA_945926565.1 uncultured Clostridia bacterium
TTCCAAATCTGATCTTTTACGCAAAAAGGGCGGCCCGGAGCAATCCGGGCCGCCCAAAGCGTTTTATGTATGACTGTTTATTTGACGCCGAACCGGTAGGCGGCCAGCTGGTGATATTCCTCACCCGGCCGGAGGACGGTGGTGGGGAAGTGATCAAAGTCGGGAGCGCAGGGATAGTGCTGGCTCTCCAGGCAGAAGCCCTGCCGGTTGGCGTACATCGCCCCGCCCTTGCACTTGCGGGGGGCGATGGGGGAGATGAAGTTGCCGGAATAGAACTGGGTGCCGGGCTGGGTGGTGAAGTAGTCCATGGTGATGCCGGTCTTGGGGCTCCAGGCAGTGGCGGCGGGCGCCTCCATGGAGGGCTGATCCAGCACATAGTTCAGGTCAAAGCCGCCGCCGTAGGTGATCATGGGATGCTGGGCGGCGATATCCCGGCCGATGGCCTTGGGGGTGCGGAAGTCGAAGGGGGTGCCCTCCACCGGCAGCAGCGCGCCGGTGAGCAGGCTGGCCCCGTCCGCCTCGGTGATCTGGGAGGCGTTGATCTGCAGCTGGGTGTCCAGCACGTTTCCGGAGCTGTGGCCGTTCAGGTTGAAGTAGGCGTGGTTGGTCAGGTTGACAATGGTGGGCTTGTCGGTGACGGCCCGGTACTCCAGCACCAGGGCGTTGTCCTCGGTCAGGGTGTAGCTGTACCGGACGGACAGATTGCCGGGATAGCCCTCCTCGCCGTCCGGGCTGAGAAACTCGAAGGTGAGAGTGTTGCCCTCAATCTCCCCCTCCAGCACCCGGCTGCAGTAGCTGCCGTGGAGGTGGTTGGGGCCCTCATTGGGCTGGAGCTGATAGGTCACCCCGTCCAGCTGGAACTGGGCGGCCCGGAGCCGGTTGGCAAACCGGCCCACAAAGTTGCCGAAGAAGCACTTGTCCGCCTCGTAGCCGGCCACGGTGTCATAGCCCAGGGCCACGTCCACCAGCTTGCCCTCCCGGTCGGGCACCAGGATGGAGCGGATGGAAGCGGCGTAGGAAATAATCTGAACGGTCATGCCGTTCCGGTTGGTCATGGTGTACTGAGTGACGGCCTGGCCGTCCTTGGTATAGCCGAAGAGTGCGCTGGTGATAGGCATAGCGTTACCTCCTGTAATCATCCGATCTGTGGTGAGAATTGGCATTCCTGTCTTATTTTAGCACGGCCCCCAAGGGCTGCGCAAGCCGGAGCGGCAAAAAGACCGGTGTGGAAACGCAAAAAGCCCGGGACGGCAGAAGCCGTCCCGGGCGCAGACTGTGCGGGGAAATATGAGGAACTTACTTGCCCACAAACTCCTTGGCCACTTCCACGATGTGGTCGGCGGAGAGGCCGAACTGCTTGAGCAGGGCGGCAGCGGGGCCGGAGTGACCGAACTCGTCGTTGACGCCGATGCGCTTCACCGGAGTGGGGAGCTTCTCGCTGAGCAGGCTGCAAACGGCCTCGCCCAGACCGCCGATGACGGAGTGCTCCTCACAGGTGATGATCTTGCCGCAGTCGCGGGCGGCCTGGAGGACGATCTCCTCGTCCAGCGGCTTGATGGTGCAGATGTTGATGACCCGGGCGGAGATGCCGCTCTCGGCCAGCACCTTGGCGGCCTCGATGGCCTCGGCCACCATGATGCCGGTGGCGATGATGGCCACGTCGGTGCCGTCGGAGATCATCTCGCCCTTGCCGATCTCAAACTGGAAGTCCTCGCCGTGGAACACGGGGCAGGCGGCCCGGCCGAAGCGCATGTAGACGGGGCCCACATGCTCATAGGCGGCCTTGACGCAGGCCTTGGCCTCGATGTCGTCAGAGGGGCTCATGACCACCATGCCGGGGATGGTGCGCATCAGGGCGAAGTCCTCGCAGCACTGATGGGAAGCGCCGTCCTCGCCCACGGAGATGCCGCCGTGGGTGGCGCCGATCTTCACGTTCAGGTGGGGGTAGCCGATGGAGTTGCGAACCTGCTCAAAGGCCCGGCCCGCTGCGAACATGGCGAAGGAGGAAGCGAAGGGGACAAGGCCCGTGGTGGACATTCCCGCCGCCACGCAGATCATGTTGGCTTCCGCGATGCCGCAGTCAAAGTGGCGCTCGGGGAAGGCCTTCTTGAAAACGCCGGT
The DNA here is from genome assembly GCA_945926565.1 of uncultured Clostridia bacterium. Taxonomy (GTDB): domain Bacteria; phylum Bacillota; class Clostridia; order Oscillospirales; family Oscillospiraceae; genus Onthomonas. The sequence goes on from CAMELY010000011.1 coordinate 2,122, forward strand.
TTTGGTAGCGCCGGCCAGGTCGGCATCCAGCACCACCAGATTCTCATGCTCAGCACCCAGCGCCGCCAGGGCGTTGCCGTAGCTGTCCCGGGTCGCGATTTTCTTTACGTCTGCCATATCACTTGCCCTCCAGTTCTGCCAGAATCGCCTTCAGCTCGCCAATGGCCTGCTCATGCTCGGCGTCGTTGGGTGCCTTGCCGTGCCAGCCTGCGTTGTTCTCCATGAAGGACACATCCTTGCCCTTCACCGTTTTCATGACGATGGCGGTGGGCTGGCCCTTGGTTTCCCGGGCGGTGTTCATAGCGGCCTCAATCTGGTCAAAGTCATGTCCGTCGATGGCGCAGACCTTGAAGCCGAAGGCTTCCAGCTTGTCCACGATGGGATAGGGGCTCATAACGTCGGCTACGTTGCCGTCGATCTGCAGGCCGTTGTTGTCCACGATGGCGCAGAAGTTGTCCAGCTTGTAGTGGGCAGCCAGCATGCAGGCCTCCCAGACCTGGCCCTCCTGAATCTCGCCGTCGCCCAGCAGGGTGTAGACCCGGAAGTCCTTGTTCTGGAGCTTGGCAGCCTTGGCCATGCCGGCGGCCACGGAGATGCCCTGGCCCAGAGAGCCGGTGGACATGTCCACGCCGGGGACGGTGTTCATGTTGGGATGGCCCTGGAGGTAGCTGTCAATGTGACGAAGGGTGGGCAGATCCTCCACCGGGAAGAAGCCCCGGAGCGCCAGGGCGGAATACAGGCCGGGGGCGGTGTGTCCCTTGGAGAGGACAAAACGGTCCCGATCCGGAGCCTTGGGATTGGCGGGATCCACATTCAGCTCTTTAAAATACAGATAGGTAAACAGGTCTGCGGCGGACAGGCTGCCGCCGGGGTGACCGGCCTTGGCGCCGTGGGTCGCCGTGACGATGCCCATGCGTACCTTGCAGGCAGTGATGGCAAGCTGCTTTTTCTCTGCTGCAGTCATTCGTTTTCACGCTCCTTAAAAATTGTTCATAGGTAATTGTTCGATTTGTGCGTTTTGCGGGCAGAAATCCTGACTTCGCTATGCACATTATACACAAAAAGGCCCTTCGGCGCAAGGGGAAGAGCGCCGAAGAGCCAATGAAAACGCAGGAAAATAGCAAGAAAATCTATTTTGTTTTTCTACGCCCTGCTCCGGAGGGGAACCGGGTCAGATCTGCTCCATAAACTGGGAGACAAAGTTGAGGGCGGCGCCCACGCAGGTGGACCAGTAGCCGAAGCTGGAGACGGTGCAGTAGCTGCCGTCGGTCTCGAAGGTGGCGATTTTCTGCAGACGCTGGCGCAGGTCATAGAGATAGGGGCCGATATAGCCGGCCAGCAGGCCGCCCAGCACCACCTGGCAGTCCAGCACCAGATGAATGTTGTTGATGCCGATGGCCAGATAGTCCAGATACTCCTCCCAGATGCGGGCGTACTCCTGGTTGCCGCCCCGCAGGCCCTCGAAGAAGTCCTCAATGCCAATGCCCAGATCCTCGCTCAGCCGCTTGGTGGAGCAGTAGGCCTCCAGACAGCCCTTCTGGCCGCAGCCGCAGGGCTTGCCGTTGGGGACGATGCACATATGGCCGAACTCGCCGCCGTGGAAGGTGGCGCCGTGATAGGCCTTGCCGCCCAGCAGCATGGCGCCGCCGATGCCCCGGTGGAGGAACATGTAGACCATATTCTCCTTCTCCGGGTTTACCCACCAGGTGGCCAGGCCGCCGGCGTTGGCGTCGTTTTCAAAGATCACAGGGTAGGGGATATGGCTGGAGATCAGCTTGAGGTCCAGGGTGTCTACCGGCTGCACCGGGGACATGGTGGCGACGCCCTCCTCCGGCTGGGGCACGCCGCAGATGGCGATGCCCACGCCCAGCAGTCGCTTGGTGTCGATGCTGTTGGCCTGGATAAAGTCCTCAATGGCCTGGGCCAGGAACTTGGCGTACTCCTCGTCGTTGGTCAGGGGACGGGCCACCCGCTGAGAGCAGAGCAGCTGGGCCCGGATGTTGATGCAGGCCAGGTGAATCCGCTTGTGGCCGATATAGACGCCGATGGCGCAGCGCACATTGTTGGAGATGCCGATGGCCCGGGGTTTCCGGCCGCCGGTGGAGTCAAAGGTGCCCTGAAATTCCAGCAGGTCTGCCTCCTGCAGCTCCTTCAGGTTCTGGCCCACAGTGGGCAGACTGAGAGAGAGGGCCTGGGCGATGTCCTGCTTGGTGACAGGACGGCCGGAGGAATAGATATACCGGAAGACACGATTCCGGTTCTGACGACGGAGCTCCGCAGTGTTAAATGTAGCCATAATTTACCTCACCATCTGTTTTGAATCTATCTCCATACTTTTAGAAAAGTAATTCTATTGACAATTTATTTTAGCATATTCAGAAAAAAACGCAAGTGCTTTTTGGAAAAAATCCCAGCGAAAGGGAAAAATGTACAATATTGTGAAAAACTGGTTAACGAAACAAGAGAAAATCGTACAAAATGCTGAAAATGTCAGAAAGGGCTTTCCGGAACCGGTATATCCCGCCCGGGGAAGCCGGGGGAACCGGCGAGGAAAAGCATATTTTCCGCCGCCTTTTGTCAAACAGTGTAGCACAAAATTTTCCAGCTGTCAGTCTGGGAAAAACAGAGGGATTTTGCCGGTTTTTGCCGGATTTTTGTGCAATTTCGCGCGAGAAGGGGATTTCGTTCAATTTGCATTTTCAAATTCCCCCGGAATGTGGTACACTGGGAAACAGTACAAAAGAGAGGAGGAGCGTCATGGCCTATCAGCTGACCGACAGCGTCCGGACCCTGCCCGGCATCGGCCCTGCCCGGGCCAAGCGGCTGGAGAAGCTGGGCATTTTCACCGCCCGGGATCTGCTGCTCTGGTATCCCCGGAACTATGAGGACCGGCGGGAGCGGGCCTCCATCCGGGAGGCCCCCCAGGATCGGCCCGTCTGCGTCAAGGCCATGGTGGCCACGCCCCCCCGCAGCTCCTACATCCGCAAGGGGCTGGAGCTGGTCAAGGTCAACGTGGTGGACGACCGGGACGCCATGGAGCTGACCTTTTTCAACCAGAGCTATATCCGCACCGCCCTGGCTCAGGGACAGGTCTGCTGGTTTTACGGCACGGTGGAGCGGAAGGGGAGCCGGTACGCCATGACCAATCCGGTGTTCGAGCCGGAGGACAGGCAGCGCTTTACCCAGTGCATTATGCCGGTCTATCCCCTGACGGCGGGCATCTCCAACAACCTGCTGGCGGGGGCGGTGCGCCGGGTGCTGGAGGACTGCGCGCAGCAACTGGAGGATCCCCTGCCCGAAAGTCTCCGGGCGGAGCACCGGCTGGCCCACACCGGCTACGCCGTCCGGACAGTCCACTTTCCCCCCTCCTGGGAGGAGCTGGAGGTGGCCCGGCGGCGGCTGGTCTTTGAGGAGCTGTTCTTCCTCTCCCTGGGTCTGGCCCTGCTCAAGGGCAGGAGCAGCCGGGGCCTGGGGACGGAGTGCCGGTACTATGATCCGGCGGAATACTACGCCACCCTGCCCTTCACCCTCACCGGAGCCCAGCAGCGGACGGTGGGGGAGGCCTTTGCCGACCTCTGCTCCGGCAAGGCCATGAACCGGCTGGTCCAGGGAGACGTGGGCAGCGGCAAGACGGTGGTGGGCGCTGCCTGCGCCTGGCTGATGGCGAAAAACGGCTGTCAGTCCGCCCTCATGGCCCCCACAGAGATTCTGGCGGAGCAGCATTACAAGACGCTGACGCCGCTGCTGGCCAAGAGCGGCCAGCGGGTGGGACTGCTCACCGGCTCCATGAAGGCCAAGGAGAAGCGGGCAGTCTGCACCGCCCTGGCGGCGGGGGAGATCGACCTGATCGTGGGCACCCACGCCCTGCTCTCCGAGGGCGTGACCTTTCAAAACCTGGGCCTGGTCATCACCGATGAGCAGCACCGGTTTGGCGTGGCCCAGCGGGCCGCCCTGGCCGCCAAGGGCCAGGGGGAGCGGCACCCCCATGTGCTGGTCATGTCCGCCACCCCCATCCCCCGCACCCTGGCCCTCATCGTCTACGGCGACCTGGAGGTGTCGGTGATTGACGAGCGGCCCCCCGGCCGGCAGGAGATTCAGACGGTGCTGGTGGGGGAGGACAAGCGGGAGCGGATGTACGGCTTTGTCCGCAAGCAGGTCCAGGAGGGGCATCAGGTCTACCTGGTCTGCCCCGCCGTGGAAGAGAACGAGGAGGCCGCCGCCCAGCCGGGAGGCATGGATCTCAAGGCGGTGACCGCCTATGCCGAGACGCTGCGCACTCAGGTCTTCCCCGAGCTGCGGGTGGGACTGGTCCACGGCCGGTTGAAGGCGAAGGAGAAGGAGACGGTGATGACCGCCTTTTCCCGGGGAGAGATCGACCTGCTGGTGGCCACCACCGTCATCGAGGTGGGGGTGGACGTGCCCAACGCCACGCTGATGGTGATCGAGAACGCGGAGCGGTTCGGCCTCTCCCAGCTCCACCAGCTCCGGGGCCGGGTGGGCCGGGGGAGCAGTCAGTCCTACTGTGTGCTGGTCTCCTCCAACCGCAGTCCGGAGACCCGCCAGCGGCTCCGCGCCCTCTGTGCCACCAACGACGGCTTCCGCATCGCGGAGGAGGATCTGAAGCTCCGGGGCCCCGGCGACTTTTTCGGCGCCCGGCAGCACGGCCTGCCGCCCTTGAAGATGGCAGATCTGGCGGGGGACACCCGGGTGCTCTACGAGGCCCGGGACGCCGCCCAGGCCCTGCTGGAAAAGGACCCGGAGCTCTCCGCCCCGGAGCACCGGACGGCAAAGGAGCGGGTGCGGCAGCTCTTTGAGGCCAATCCCGACATCTTTAATTAGACAGAATACAGGAGGAAAACAAAATGGGTAAGTACATGGAACGCTGCAAGCAGCTCCGGGCGGACACCACCCGGCACTACGGCTGCTCTCAGGCCGTCTTTATCCCGGTGGCTGAGGCCATGGGGATGGACACCGAGGCCGCCTTCAACCTCAGCGCCCACTTCCGGGCGGGCATGCTCCAGGGCGAGGTCTGCGGCGCGGTCACCGGCGCCCTCATGGCCCTGGGCCTGGCGGGGGCGGACGGCAAGGCAGCCACTGAGCTGCTCAATCGGGTGCGGGCCAATCACCAGGGGGATCTGGACTGCAAGACGCTGCTGGATCGCTGGGCGGCCCAGGGCAATGCCAACCGCAAGCCCCACTGCGACGGCATGTGCTTTGAGTGCATGACCCTGGTGGAGGAGCTGCTGGGGGAGCAGTAACCTGATAAAAAACGAAAAGGGCGGCGGATTGCAGGTGAAAGCAATCCGCCGCCCTTTGTCATATTGACTTCGTATTACAGCGCGCTGAGATACCGGTTGACCTCCCGCTCCGCCTTCCAGACCAGCTTTTCCTCGTCTGCGGAGACCAGCCGGCCCTTGTCCACGGTGACTCTGCCGTTGACCACCGTGTAGTCCACCGGGCCCTTGAGGCCCACTGTGGCCAGGACGGACTTGGGATCCCGGCAGGCCCCCACCAGCTCCAGCCGGCGGGCGTCCACCAGGAAGAAGTCGGCGCACTTGCCCACCTCCAGGCTGCCGATTTCGTCCTCCCGGCCCAGCAGTCGGGCGCTGCCAATAGTGGCCAGCTTGAGCAGGTCATAGCCGGAGGGGGCCCTGTCGCTGGAGTTCAGCCTATGGAGCAGGTAGCAGACCCGCAGCTCCTCCAGCAGGTTGGAGCCGTCGTTGCTGGCACTGCCGTCCACCCCCAGGCCCACCGGCACCCCCAGAGACAGCATCTCGGGGATCCGGGCGATACCGGAGGACAGCTTCATGTTGGAGATGGGACAGTGGCAGACGCCGGTGCCCGTCTGAGCCAGCAGTTGGAGCTCCTCGTCATTAAAATGAATGCCGTGGGCGTACCACACGTCAGAGCCCACCCAGCCCAGGGTCTCCATATAGGCCAGCGGCCGGAGACCGGTGGTCTCCAGGGTGAACCGCTCCTCATCCAGCGTCTCGCACAGGTGGGTGTGCAGCCGGACGTGGTAGGCCCGGGCCAGCCTGGCGCTCTCACGGAGCAGATCGGCGGAGACCGAGAAGGGGGAGCAGGGGGCCAGGGCGATCCGATGCATGGACTGGAAGGAGTTGTCCTGCCAGCGGTCGATCAGGTCGATGCTGTCTCTCAGAATCTCGTCCACCGTCTGTACCACGGCGTCCGGGGGCAGACCGCCGTCCTTTTGGGAGCGGTCCATGCTGCCCCGGGAGAAGTGCATCCGCACCCCCAGCTGCTCCGCCGCCGCCCACTGGGCGCCGATCAGGTCACCCGCCCCCTGGGGGAAGACATAGTGGTGGTCAAAGACGGTGGTGCAGCCGTTTTTCATCAGCTCCCCCATGCCCACCAGGGAGGAGAGCCGGACGGTGTCCTCATTCAGCCCCTTCCAGACCTGATAGAGGGCGGTGAGCCAGTCGAACAGCTCCAGATTCTGTACCTGGGGCAGGTTGCGGGAGAAGACCTGATACAGGTGGTGGTGGGTGTTCACCAGGCCGGGGTAGCACAGCAGGCCCGTGCCGTCGATGACCCGGTCTGCCGCCGGGGCCTCTGGGCCGATGGAGCGGATGAGGCCGTCCACACAGTAGAGGTTGACCCCTTGATAGACCCGATCCTGCCCGTCGCAGGAGACCAGGGCCTGAAGATTTTTGACCAGCAGGGTAGACATGGGAGCCTCCTTTGGGTGTGAGAATGGAAAGGGAAAACAACGCTGTAGGGCGGGGGCTTGCCCCCCGCCGTCCGTCATTGCTGAGCTGTAGATCAAACGCCGTAGGGGCGGGCCTCTGTGCCCGCCCGTCCAAAGGCATCCGCGGGGCTTACAGCTTCCGGTACCCGGTCTTGAAGTCCACCACGCTCTCCATAGGCTGGCCGTTCAGGTAAGCGGCCAGATTGCGCAGGGAGAGATTAACGATCCGGCGCAGGGTCTCGGGCAGGTTGTAGTTGCCGGTGACATGGGGGGTGAGCACCAGATGGGGGGCGTCCCACAGGGGATGCTCCGCCGGCAGCGGCTCCTGATCCACCACGTCGATGACGGCACCGCCGATCTGTCCGCCGTTCAGGGCGGAGACCAGGGCGTCGGTGTCCACGGCGCTGCCCCGGCCCACGTTGACCAGAATGGCAGAGTCCTTCATCTCGGCAAACTGCTTGGTGCCCATGATCTTCTGGGTCTGGGGGCTGTTGGGCAGAGACAGGGAGACGAAGTCCGCCAGGGGCAGCAGCCGGTCCAGGGCGTCCATCTGGTAGAGGGCGGAGACGTAGTCCGGCTTGTCGGTCACATTGCGGCGGATGCCGATGACCGTGCTGCCCAGGGCGTGCATCCGCTGGGCGAAGGAGCTGCCGATGTCGCCGAAGCCCACCACCAGGGTGGTGGAGCCCTCGATGGAGGAGACCGCTCCCTCGTTGCGCCAGATGTGCTGCGCCTGGTTGCGCTGGTACTGATCCAGCCGCTTAATCAGCTGGAGGATGCCGGCCAGCATACACTCGGAGATAGCCAGGCCGTAGCAGCCGGAGGCGTTGGTGAGGATGACCCCCTCCGGCAGCACCCCGGGGGCGGCGTAGTTGTCGCTGCCGGCATAGTTGAGCTGGAGCCACTTGAGCCGTTTGGCGTACTGCAGCAGGGGAATGGGCAGGTTGCCCAGGATAATCTCTGCCTGGGAGACCTGATCGGGGGTGACTGCCTCGGCGGCGGTGTAGACCACCTCCGCCTCGGGGGCGATGGCGGAGAGTGTCTGCCGCTGCTGGGGGTCCATGGGGATGGTGACGAGAAGATTCATTGCTTTTCTTCCTCCTTTTGGCGGAAGCCCTCCACAAAGACATGGGCGTCCAGCCATTTTTGGGGCAGCTGCTCCTGATAATTCAGGAACAGCTCCCGGGCGCAGAGCCGGTTTCGGTCGTCGGGCAGCACCCGGGCCCACAGGTGCACCAGGTAAACCACACCGAAGATTTCGTTGTCAAAGGGGCAGGGGACAAAGCCCGCCCGTTGGTAGAACCGCTGACGGCGCTGCCGGATGGCCTGCACCTCAGGGGGCAGGTCGGGCAGAATCGCCTCCGCCTCCACCAGAATGCCCTGGGGGTACTGGGCCTTGAGCAGCTCCAGACACTGGCTGCCCCAGCCGCCCCCCTTTTCCAGCATGGCCAGATAGTCCAGCAGCACGAAGCGGCAGTCCGCCGCCCGGAGCATCAGGGCCAGGCCCCGGGGGGTCTCTCCGTCCATCAGCAGCCAGGCGTCGTAGATCCCCCGATCCCACAGCTCATAAAACCGCTTCAGCGGCTTGAGCTCGTTGGGGGGAAAGGTCTCGGTGAGAAATGGGTAGTAATCCGCCAGCTCCTGGCGGGTCATGGGCTTTAATGCGGTCATGATATCCCTCTCTTTACAGATTCCTCCCTATTGTCCCCCATAGGAGGCGGGTTTGTCAAGGGCGGAAAAGCCTCCTGAGGCAGACACGGCCCGGAGGTTTGACACAAGTGCTTAATTTATTCTTAAATTGCACCATTCGCCCCACAGAGAGGGATCCGGTATGCTATAATGACAGCACAAGCAGCAGAAAACGGAGCAAAATCCCTGGGACTGCGAGAAAGGAAGAATCCGAATGAAGATGAAACGGTATCTGGCGCTGGTAATGGCGCTTCTGCTCAGCCTGAGTCTGGCATCCTGCGCCTCCTCCGGGGAGGAGGGCAGTGCCTCTGTCCAGTCGGTGGCCATGCTGATGGGCGTGGATCTGGCAGGCAACAGCCAGTACGGCGGCGTGGTGGAGGCCAAGGCCACCGTCAAGGTGAACAAGGACGACAAGAAGACGGTAGACGAGTGCTTTGTCGAGGTGGGCGACGAGGTCAAGGAGGGAGACCCCCTCTTCACCTACGACACCGACGCCCTGGAGCTGACGGTGTCCAGCGCCGAGCTGGAGGTGGAGCAGATTCAGAACTCCATCGTCTCCTATGAAAACCAGATCAAGGAGCTGGAGAAGGAGAAGAAAAAGGCATCCTCCTCCGACAAGCTGTCCTACACTCTGCAGATTCAGGAGGCCGAGCTGAACAAGGCGGAGGCGGAGTACAACCTGAAGCAGAAGCAGGCGGAGGTGGCCCGGCTCAAGGAGACCATGGACGAGACCGAGGTCACCGCCCCGGTCAGCGGTATTGTCCAGTCGGTAAACAGCGAAGACAGCAATAATAACAACTACGGCAACGGCGGCAGCACCGACAACAGCTACATCACCATTATGGAGACCGGCACCTACCGCATCAAGGGCACTGTGGGCGAAGAGGCAGCCCGGAGCCTGTATGCCGGCATGGAGGTCACTGCTTACTCCCGGACGGACAGCGAGCAGAGCTGGCACGGCGTCATCGAGAGCGTCAACACCAGTTCTGCCGAGGAGCAGAACCAGAACAACGGGAACTACTACGACGGCAGCAACGGCCAGAGCAGCGCCAAATACGCCTTTTATGTGACCCTGGACAGCTCTGACGGCCTGCTCATCGGTCAGCACGTCTATCTGAAGGTGGGCGAGGACGCCTCTGAGGCGGAGAGCGAGGGTATCCGGCTCCCCTCCGGCTATCTGGTCGATCTGCTGGACAGCAGCGCCTCCGTCTGGGCGGATAACGGCAAGGGCAAGCTGGAGCTGCGCAAGGTCACCCTGGGGGCCTATGACGAGGCGCTGGACGAGTACGAGATCACCGAGGGCCTGGCCCTGGAGGACTACATCGCCTATCCGGACGACACCCTCAAGGAGGGCATGAGCGTGGTCAAGTACGACGAGAGCTCTTTCGCCGGCGCGTATGCCGACGGCGGTGGGGATGCCGCGGCTGAGCCCGCCGTGGAGGAGTAAGCTATGGTTCTGGAGCTTCGTGATATTTGTAAGGACTATATGCGCGGCAAGCTGGTGGTGCCGGTTCTGAAGGACATCAATCTGAATGTCTCCGAGGGAGAGTACATCGCCATTATGGGCCCCTCCGGCTCGGGCAAGACCACGCTGATGAACCTGATCGGCTGCCTGGACCGGCCCACCTCCGGCAAGCGGATTCTGAAGGGAGAGGATCTGGACGGCATCAGCGACGACCGGATGGCGGACATCCGCAACCGGCAGATCGGCTTTGTCTTCCAGAACGCCGACCTGCTCCCCGGCCTCACCGCCCTGGACAACGTGGCCCTGCCCCTGGTCTACCGGGGGGTCAAGAAGAAGGAGCGCCGGACCCGGGCGGCGGAGATGCTGCAGCGGGTGGGCCTGGGAGAACGGATGGAGTTCAAGCCCAACCAGCTCTCCGGCGGCCAGTGCCAGCGGGTGGCCATCGCCCGGGCCATGGTGGGAAATCCCAGCCTGCTGCTGGCGGACGAGCCCACCGGCGCCCTGGATACCCAGTCCGGCCAGCAGGTTTTGGAGCTGTTCCACAACCTGAACGCCGACGGCGTGACCATCATTATGATTACCCACGCCCCTGAGGTGGCCTGCTGTGCCCAGAAGACCTACCTCATTCGGGATGGCCGCATCCAGATTGGAGAAACGGTATGAAGCAGATGAGAAAGAGAATCCTCTCCGTTGCGCTGGCCCTGCTGATCCTGGCGGGCTGCGCAGTGGGGGGTGTGACGCTCTGGAACAACCGGAGCAAAAAGCAGATCAAGGTCTACAGCGTCGGGGACTTCTCCATGACCGATTACTGGGGGGATTCCAACACCACCGACGGCATGGTGGATGTGGACGGCCTACAGACCATCTACCTGTCGGACACCCAGACGGTGAACGAGGTGCTGGTCGCCCAGGGGGACACGGTCCAAAAGGGAGATCCCCTGCTGACCTACGATACCACCCTCACCGAAATCGATCTGCAGAAGAAAGAGGTGGAGGTCAAGCAGCTGGAGCTGGATCTGACCCAGGCCCAGAAAGAACTGTCCACCATCAACACCTATAAGCCCGGCGTCTATATCCCGGGCAGCGTCACCACCATCGTCATCCCCGGCATCCCCGCCCCGGAGGAGGAGCCCTTTGTGGAGGACGGCACCGTCCCGCTGCTGAGCGGCGACGGCAGCTACGCCAATCCCTTCGTCTATCAGTGGAAGGACGAGTATACCTATAATGACGCCTTCCTCTATCAGTGTATGAGAGGGCTGGACGACGCCTACGTGCAGTTTGTGGCCCCCGGCGCACAGCCCAGTGAGCCGGATCAGCCTGACCAGCCTGACCAGCCCGACCAGCCCGATCAGCCCGACCAACCCGATCAGCCAGATCAGCCCGACCAACCCGATCAGCCAGATCAGCCCGACCAACCCGATCAGCCGGAGATTGAGCAGGGAGATGCGGTGCTGAATGTGATTGTGGCCGATGCACAGGGCAGTCAGCTGGCCGCTCAAGCGCTGAAGGATACCGGAGAGGTCGGTGGGAGCAAAACCTTTTCCGCTGCGGAGATTCAGAATGTGGCAGAAAGTCTGAGCCTGCCCGAGGGCTATACCCTGGATCCGGCGAATTACAGTGATGTGACTGTGGCCTATGGCAGCACAGAAAACGTGACCTTTACTGCCAGCGCGCAGACGGTGGATCCCCAGCCTGAGCCCGAGCCGGAACCGGAGCCTACCCCTGATTCGGAACCGGGCGGGGAAACAGGCGGAGAAGGCGGCAGCTCTGCCACCGCCGCCGATACCCAGCTTCAGGCCAGCTGGACGATGCAGTTCCAGAAGACGGACGCCGGCTATACCTGCCAACTGCTCAGCCTGCAGGTGGGCACCATGCAGCGGGAGGTGGGCAAGCGCCTGCCCGCCCTGCCGGAAAAGGAGCCGGTGAAGGATATTCCCGGCCAGACGATTACCGATGGCATCAAGTACACCAAGGACGAGATCGCCAGTATGAAGGCGGAGGCGGAGCAGAAGGTGAAGGAGACCGACCTGAACCTGCGCAAGGCCAAGCTGGAGTACGAAAAGGCGGAGAAGGAGCTGAACAACGGCGCCATCTACAGCGAGCTGGACGGCAAGGTCAGCTCTGTCATCACCGAGGATGAGGCCAAGAACAGCGGCGAACCTATGGTCAAGGTGACCGCCGGCGGCGGCTTCTGCATCCAGGGCACCGTCAGCGAGCTGCTGCGGGATACCGTCCAGCCCGGCCAGACGGTCACCCTACGCTCCTGGGAGAGCGGCACCGAGTGCCAGGGCACGGTGGAGAGCGTCTCCAACTATCCCGCCGACAGCAGCGGCTGGTGGAACGGCAACAGCAATGTCTCTGCCTATCCCTTCACCGTCTTTGTGGACGAGAGCGCCGGGCTGCGCCAGGGTGAGAATGTGGAGATCAGCTACGGCGACACCCAGGAGAGCGGCAGCGGTTTTTATCTGGAGAGCATGTTTATCCGTTCCGAGAACGGCAAGAGCTATGTCTACACCGTGAACGCGGACGGCAAGCTGGAAAAGCGGTTTATCTCCACCGGCAAGTCGGTCTGGGGCAGCTATACCGAGGTCAAGAGCGGTCTGACCCTGGAGGACTATGTGGCCTTCCCCTATGGCGACGGCCTGCAGGATGGGGCGGAGACAGTGGTCTCCACCCAGGAAGAATTCTACGGCGGGTAAGGAGGGAGCAGCGACATGTTTGAAAATATCGGATTGTCCTTTCAGGGCATTTGGAACCATAAGCTCCGCTCTCTGCTGACCATGCTGGGCATTATCATTGGCATCGCCTCCATCATTGCCATCGTCTCCACCATCAAGGGCACCAACGAGCAGATCAAGGAGCAGCTCATCGGCGCAGGAAACAACGTGGTGACTGTCCGGCTGTGCCAGGGCGCCAGCAACCCCTATGATATGCAGTATTCCCCCATCCCCGACGGGGTGCCGGTGATCTCTGAGGAGACCCGGGAACAGCTGGCCGAGCTGGACGGGGCGGTGAACGCCTCTCTGTACACCGAGCGGACCTATGTGGAGGGCCTGGTCTACCGGGGCAACACCGCCTTTACCGGCAGCCTCCGGGGTGTGGACACCCACTATTTCCCGGTCAACGGTTATCAGGTCTATCTGGGCAGAGGCTTCTCCCAGGCGGACTACGACAACTACAAAAAGGTGGCCATGCTGGACCAGAGTGCCGCCCAGAGCATCTTCCCCGGGGAGAATCCCCTGGGCCAGGTGATCGAGATCAACAAGGAGCCCTTCACCGTGGTGGGCGTGGTGGCCATGTCCAGCAGCTACGAGCCCAACATCTCCACCGTGGAGGAGTACTGGACCTTTGTGGGCAACGACAGCGGCGCGGTCTATGTGCCCAACACCATGTGGCCCCTGCTGTGCCAGTATGACGAGCCCCAGAAGGTGGACATCCAGGCGGCCTCCACCGACGACATGACCAATGTGGGTAAAAACGCCGCCGATCTGATCAACGAGAGGCTCACCGTCAGCCAGGATTCGGAGCTGTCCTACAGCAGCACCGACATTATGGAGCAGGCGGAGCAGCTGCAGCAGCTGGCCAACGCCACCAATCAGCAGCTGATCTGGATCGCCTCCATCTCCCTGCTGGTGGGCGGCATCGGCGTCATGAACATCATGCTGGTCACCGTCACCGAGCGCACCCGGGAGATCGGCCTGAAAAAGGCCATCGGCGCCCGGAAGAGCCGGATCCTCTGGCAGTTCCTCACCGAGGCGGCGGTGCTCACCAGCCTGGGCGGCCTGATCGGCGTCCTGGCGGGCATCGGCATGGCCCAGGTGGTCAGCCGGGTCAGCGGATCTCCCACCGCCATCAGCGCGCCGGCGGCTCTGGTGGCCGTGCTGTTCTCCATGGTCATCGGCATCCTCTTCGGACTGATGCCGGCCATCAAGGCGGCCAACCTCAACCCCATCGAGGCGCTGCGCCGGGAGTAAAATCGCATCCTGTTTCCAAGCGGGGCCGCGGCGAAAGCCGCGGCCCCTTGCACGCTTCTGTACAGAACGAAAAAATTGCGGATTTTCCCGCCCTGGCCGGGAAAACCTTTGACACCCGGGGCGTATCATGGTAACATGAGTGCGCATCAAAAGAGGCCGGGCGGCTGCAGCCCGGCACGGAGAGAGAATTGCAGCGAAATGAGAAATGGAGTTGTCATCTTATGCCCAACAGTTATATTCCCCAGGGCTATGCCCCGATTCTGGGCCTGTACGATACCCAAAAGGCCATCGGCCTGATCAAGCGCCTGTTTGAAGACCATCTGTGCGGGGCGCTGAACCTGCGCCGGGTGTCCGCCCCTCTGTTTGTAGAGGCGGCCTCCGGCCTCAACGACGATCTCAACGGCGTGGAGCGGCCGGTGTCCTTTGACATCCCCTTCACCGGCCGGGAGGCCCAGGTGGTTCACTCCCTGGCCAAGTGGAAGCGGATGGCCCTGTACCGCTTCGGCTTCCACGCCGGCACCGGCCTGGTCACCGATATGAACGCCATCCGCCGGGACGAGGAGCTGGATAACCTCCACTCGGTCTATGTGGATCAGTGGGACTGGGAGAAGGTGATCGCCCCCCGGGACCGGACGGAGGAGTATCTCCGGGGCGTGGTGCGGGCGATTGTCCGGGCTATCTGCGATACCCAGAACATCCTGCGCAACATCTACGGCGAGATGTGCGCCCTCACCCCCCTCTCTGACCGGGTGACCTTTATCAGCAGCCAGGAGCTGGAGGATCTCTATCCCAATCTCACCCCCAAGGAGCGGGAGAACGAGTTTGTCCGCAAGCACAAGACCGTCTTTATCAGCCAGATCGGCGCTCCCCTGCGCTCCGGCAAGCCCCATGACGGCCGGGCCCCGGACTATGACGACTGGAGCTTGAACGGCGACATCCTCTTCTGGAACGAGGTGCTGGGCTGCGCCTTTGAGGTGTCCTCCATGGGCATCCGGGTGGATCCGGAGACGCTGGACCGGCAGCTCACCGCCGCCGGCTGCGACAACCGCCGGGAGCTGACCTTCCACAAGATGCTGCTCAATGGGGAGCTGCCCCAGACCATCGGCGGCGGCATCGGCCAGTCCCGCCTGTGCATGCTGCTGCTGGGCAAGGCCCACATCGGCGAGGTCCAGTCCTCCGTGTGGGATCCGGAGACCATCCGGGTCTGCCACGAGGCGGCGGTGCCCCTGCTGTAAACCCAAAAATGAAATATGCCGCCCGGATATGGCACTGTACCATGTCCGGGCGGCCTTTTTGCGAAAACAGAAAGCCCCGACGCCAAACCGGCGTCGGGGCTCAGACTGTCAAAAAAGTATGTCTGGCGATTTTAAATGAAGGCTAAAAGTTCGGGAAGCTCTCCGCAGGAGTTTTGTTGCGTCAGCAACAAAATAAAGTGAAATATGT
>CAMELY010000012.1 GCA_945926565.1 uncultured Clostridia bacterium
AGATTGTCCTCGTACATGGCGTAGAGGATGCGCCGGTGCACCGGCTTGAGGCCGTCCCGCACGTCGGGGAGGGCTCGGCCCACGATGACGCTCATGGCGTACTCGATATAGGATTTCTCCATCTCCGGCACCAGGGGAGAGGTGACAATATGCTGATCCGGGAAGCGGATCTCCTCCGGATCATAGCTGGGTTTTTTCGACATGTCTCTCCACCTCCCTTAGTAGTCCAGATTGACGGCGTATTTGGCGTTTCGCTCGATAAATTCCTTGCGGGGCTCCACCTTTTCGCCCATGAGGACGGTGAAGGTGGCGTCCGCCTGGACGGCGTCGTCCAGCTCAATCCGCCGGAGGGTGCGGCGGGCGGGATCCATGGTGGTCTCCCACAGCTCATGGGGATCCATCTCGCCCAGGCCCTTGAACCGGCTGATGTCCACCTTGACGTTGGGATTGCCCCCCCGCATCTCGGCGGAGACCTGATCCCGCTCCTCGTCGGAGAAGGCCACCCGGGTGGTCTTGCCCCGGGTCAGCTTGTACAGGGGCGGCACGGCGGAGTAGACGTAGCCCTGCTCGATCAGCGGCCGCATAAACCGGAAGAAGAAGGTCAGCAGCAGGGT
This sequence comes from uncultured Clostridia bacterium, assembly GCA_945926565.1. Taxonomy (GTDB): domain Bacteria; phylum Bacillota; class Clostridia; order Oscillospirales; family Oscillospiraceae; genus Onthomonas. The sequence goes on from CAMELY010000012.1 coordinate 615, forward strand.
ACGGATGTGGGCGCCGTCCACATCGGCATCCGCCATAATAATGACCTTGTGATAGCGCAGCTTGTTGGGGTCAAACTCGTCCCCGATGCCGGCCCCCAGAGCGGTGATCACCGGCTGGAGCTTGTCGTTGCCGTAGACCTTGTCCGCCCGGGCCTTTTCCACATTGAGCATCTTGCCCCACAGGGGGAGGATCGCCTGGAACCGGGAGTCCCGGCCCTGGGTGGCGGAGCCGCCTGCGGAGTCGCCCTCGACGATATACAGCTCGGTGAGCTCGGGGTTGTTCTCATTGCAGTCCCGGAGCTTGTCCGGCATAGCCGCGCCCCCCAGGGCGGTCTTGCGGCGGATGGACTCTCTGGCCCGGCGGGCGGCCTCCCTGGCCCGGGCGGCGGTCATGGCCTTGTCCAGAATCGCCTTGCCCACGGCGGGATGCTCCTCCAGGAAGATCTCCAGCTTTTCCGAGACCAGGTTGTTCACCAGGGTGCGGATCTCGCTGTTGCCCAGCTTGGCCTTGGTCTGGCCCTCAAACTGGGCCTCGGTGAGCTTGACCGAGATAATGCAGGTCAGACCCTCCCGGCAGTCGTCGCCGGAGACCTTCTCGTCGTCCTTGAGCAGCTTTTTCTGCTTGCCATAGGTGTTCAGGGCGTTGGTGAGGGCCGCCTTGAAGCCGGTCTCATGCATGCCGCCCTCCGGCGTATGAATATTATTGGCGAAGGAGACAATAATCTCGTTGTAGCTGTCGGTGTATTGGAGGGCAATCTCCGCCATGGCGTCGTCCTGCTCCCCGGCCATATAGATGACCTCGGGATGGATGGGAGTCTTATTCTCGTTGATGAACTGCACAAAGGAGCGGATGCCGCCCTCATAGCACATGTCATCCCGCTGCTCCTTGCCGGCGCGGCGGTCCTCCAGGACGATGCGCAGGCCGCCGTTCAAAAAGGCCTGCTCCCGCATCCGTTTCTGGAGAATCTCATAGTCATAGACGGTGTCCTCAAACATCTGGGGATCCGGCTTGAAGGTGACGCTGGTGCCGGTGCGGTTGGTCTTCCCCACCACCGTCATGGGCTGGGTCACATGGCCCCGGGCAAACTTCATCTCATAGATCTGCCCGTTCTTGTGGACCTGGACGGTGAGCCACTCTGACAGGGCGTTGACCACGCTGGCGCCCACGCCGTGGAGGCCGCCGGAGACCTTGTAGCCGCCGCCGCCGAATTTGCCGCCGGCATGGAGGATGGTAAAGACTACCTCCAGCGCGGGCTTGCCCGTCTGGGCCTGAATGTCCACCGGGATGCCGCGGCCGTTGTCGGTGACGGTGATAATATCCCCCTCATCGATGATGACGTTGATCTCGGTGCAGTAGCCGGCCAGGGCCTCGTCGATGGCGTTGTCCACGATCTCATAGACCAGATGATGCAGTCCGGAGGAGGAGGTAGAGCCGATGTACATGCCCGGCCGCTTGCGCACTGCCTCCAGACCCTCCAAAACCTGAATCTCAGAGGCGTTATACTCGTTGTCCGCAGCCACTGCGGTGCCTTTTTCCAGTAAATCTTCTGCCATTTCTGTTCTCCTATTACGTTAACACATTCATGCTGCCGTAGGGTCGCACAGCGCGCGCCCGCAGGGACACCGCGCGGTGACGGGCGGGCGCACACGGTGCGCCCCTACGATTTATTTCTCATTTCTCAGCCGCCGCTGGAGGGTGCCGCTGGCCGGCTGGGCCAGATAGACCCGCTGCCGCTGTTCCCCCCGCCGCTGGCAGACTACAAAGCTCTTGGGCAGCTCCTCGCTGACGGTCTCCACCTCGCCCGCCTTTTCCGCCCGGTTCAGGTACTGCCGGGTGCGGTAGCTCTGGCTGGTGATGTCCAGGTCGAAGATGCCGATGATGTCTTTTTCCCGGATGACGGTGGACTGGCCTAAATGAAGATACATAAAGGAACACTCCTCTCTTCCTAAGGTGCCTCTCGCCCCTCATCCGTCACGGCCTTCGGCCGTGCCACCTTCCCCCTAAGGGGGAAGGCTCTGGTCTCAGCAGCATTTTAGCCTTCCCCCTCTGGGGGAAGGTGCCCCCGAAGGGGGCGGATGAGGGAGACAGCTTCCAGAGCATCTCATCACAAGTTCGCACGCTTCATCACTTCCAGGTCAATCATCTGACATACAGCTTGAAACCGTTCATTGACATCCCGGTTGGAAAAGCGAATCACTTCAAGGCCAAGGCCATTCAAATAAGCTGTTCGCTCCCTGTCATAGGCCATTCCATCTTCTTCATAATGCTGGCTGCCGTCAATTTCAACCACAAGGTTCGCTTTCGCACAATAGAAATCAACGATAAACCTGCCAAATACCTTTTGCCTCCGAAACTGAATAGGGTAGCGCCTAAGAAAGTCATACCAAAGATGATTCTCTTCTTTTGTGGCATTCCGTCGCAGCTCCTGGGCCCTGGAGCGAAGTGCGCTTTTCTTTCTCTCTTCCATTTCACTCTGCAATCTTTCCATTTTCCACCCAGAGCACCTTGCCCGCTTTCAGACTCCCCTGCTTCTCCTCCTCGCAGCAGGTGATAAACACCTGTCCGCCGGAGATACGGTTGAGGACGAACTCCTGCCGCCTGGGATCCAGCTCGGAGAGGACGTCGTCCAGCAGCAGCACCGGGTATTCCTCCCGGTCATCCCGGCTGATCTCCCGCTCCGCCAGCTTGAGGGAGAGGGCGGCGGTTCGGGTCTGACCCTGGCTGCCGTAGGTGCGGGCGGAGACGCCGTTGATCTCCACCTCCAGATCGTCCTTGTGGGGGCCGGAGAGGCAGCTTCTGCTCTCCCATTCTGCCCGTTTGTGGGCCTCCATATGCTCCAAAAGCTGGAGATAAAGATCCGGAACCGGCTGGAATGGGTCGGTGACCGAGCTCACCGTCCGGTACCGGAGGCTCAGCGCCTCCCGTCCGCCGGAAAACTCCCGGTGAATGCCCGGTGCGAATTGCCGCAGCTTTTCGATATAGTAGGCCCGGTAGTGGATGATCTGGGCCCCCAGCCGGCACATCCGCAGGCTGTAGGTGTCCAGGGTGTCCATCACGGCGGCATCCTGCTGAAAATCCTTGAGAATCCGGGTCTTCTGCTCCTGGAGCCGCTTATATTCCGCCAACGCCTGGGCATACCGGGGCCGGAGCTGGCAGATAGCGTCGTCCAGAAACCGCCGCCGCTCCGCCGCCCCCGCCTTGATGAGGGCCAAGTCCTCCGGACAGAACAGGACGGTGTTCAGGATTCCGGAAAGCTCCGCTCCGCTCTTGAGCCGGACGCCGTTGGACCAGAGACCCCGGCGCTGGCCCCGGCGCAGCAGGGCCTCTAGCTTAAAGTCCCGGCTCCGGCTCTCCAGCGTCAGCGTCATCTTCGCCTGCTCCCGGTCAAAGGAGATCAGCTCCCGGTCGGTCCGGGCCCGATGGCTCTTGCAGCCGGAAAAATACCGGATGGCCTCAATCAGGTTGGTCTTGCCCTGGGCGTTGTCCCCGATGATGACGTTGATCCCCGGATCAAAGGCCACATCCAGAGCGCTATAGTTGCGAAAGCCCTCCAGCTGGAGCGTCTTTGCAATCATTCCACCAGCAGGGCGGTGCCGCCCAGCTCCACTTTGTCTCCAGGACGGATCTTTTTGCCCCGCATGGTACAGATCTCACCGTTGACCTTGACCTGGCCCTCCTGGATCAGCATCTTGGCCTCGCCGCCGGTCTCCACCAGGCCCTCATACTTGAGCAGGCTGTCCAGCTTGATGAATTCGGTGGTAATTTTCGTCTTCTGAATCAAAATCAGTTCCTCCTTCGCCCCGTCACATGCCTGCCTTGAGCCGGACGGGCAGAACCATATAGGTGAAGGCGTCCTCCGGAGCCTCGGTGCCCTCCGCCCGGGTGATAATGCAGGGGGAGACGGCGGTATTCAGGGACAGCTTGACCGCCGGCGTGGGGGCCGCCTTGAGGGCGTCAAGCATATACTTGTTGTTAAAGCCGATCTCCAGCCCGTTGCCGTTGCCGTCCACCACGCACTCGTCATAGGCGGTGCCCAGGGCGGTGGAGGTCTTGCACTTGAGTACCCCGTCCTCGAAGGTGCAGCGCAGGGGGCTCTTCTGCTGCTCGCTGATGATCAGAGAGCAGCGCTCAATGCAGTCGATGAGCTGCTTGGTGTCGGCGTTGACCAGGATGGAGGAGTTGGTGGGAATTGCCTTCCGGTAGTCCAAAAATTCTCCCTCCAGCCGGCGGGTCACCAGGGTCACGTCCCCGGTCTTGAACATGACGTGGCGTTCGCCCTGAATCACCTGGATGGGCAGATCCTCTCCGGCTGCGATCCGCTGCACCTCCCGGAGGGCGGCGCCGGGAACGACAAACTGAAACGCCTTGGCGCCGGAGACCTCGAAGATGTTCTCCCGCCGCAGAGCCAGCCGGTAACCGTCCACTGCCACCATGGACAGCTTGTAAAAGCCCTGTTCCACCTCTTCCACGTCAAAGAGAGCGCCGGTGTGGATGGGCCGGGCGTCGCTCTGGGAGATGGCGAAGCTGGTGCGCTCGATCATGTCCCGCAGGGCGGACTGATCCATCTGGAAGGAGTTCATATAGTCCACCGTGGGCAGATCCGGATACTCCGAGGCGTCAATGCCCTGGATATTGAACTCGCTGCGGTTGCATTTGAGGTTCACCGTGAATCCGTCTGTGGAAATCGTCACCACATCGTCGGGCATCCGCCGGATAATCTCGCCGAAGAGCCGGGCGGAGAGCACCAGGGAACCGGTTTCCCGGATGTCTGCCGGGAAGACGGTACGGATGCCGGTCTTCAGGTCATAGCCGGTAATGCGGATATGGTCCTCTCGGGCCTCGACCAGCAGACCCTCCAGGGCGGGAATGGAGCTCTTTACCGCGACGGTGCGGGAGGTCAGGCTGATGGCGCTTTGAATCAGCGCCTTCTCGCAGGAAAATTTCATAGGGAACCTCCGTTCTTTTGCAAGAAAGTAAGAATGTTTTAAACAGCAGTAGTAGTAGAGGGCCGGGAAAAGTGGAAAACTCGGAAAAACCCTTGAAATGCCGGGAAAAATCCGTCCACAGTGTCAGGTGGACGAGGACGCTGTCGATCCACAGGCAAAAACAGCGGGAAATGGTTTTGCACAGCTATGCACTTCACAGATGGAAAAACTCTGTGGATAATGTGGAAAACTACTCTGTGGAAAAGACAGGCTTTTTACGGCATTCTGACACTCTTTGGACTGCTTTATCTGTTTGGGTCAATAGCTCCGGCTGTTGATGTTGCTCTTGATGTCCCGGACGATTTCAGAGAGCTCCCGGTTGTCCTTCATCATTTTCTCCACCTTGTCCAGGGAGTGCATCACGGTGGTGTGGTGCTGGTTGAAGACCTTGCCGATCTCCGGCAGGGACAGGTTGGTGATGGAGCGGATGAGGTAGATGGATACCTGACGGGCCAGGACAATATCCTTGGTGCGGGAGCTGCCCAGAATTGCCTTGGGATCGATGGAGTAGTATTTCGCCGTCTCTTCAATGATGACTTCCGGAGAGGGAACATATTCATCCCGGGCCCGGATCAGGGCCTGAATCGCCCGGGAGGTGTTCTCGTCGTTGACGTTCTGGCCCATGAGATCCCGGTAGGCCAGTAGCCGCTTGATGGTGCCCTCCAGCTGCCGGACATTGGCGGTGATATTCTGGGCGATGTATTCCACCAGATCGTTGGGCAGCTCCAGCCCCAGCAGGATGGCCTTGTTTTTGATGATGGCGCACCGGGTCTCGTAGTCGGGGGGCTGAATGTCCGCCAGAAGACCCCACTCAAACCGGGTGCGCAGCCGGTTCTCCAGCTTGGACATGTCCGATGGGGGACGGTCGGAGGTGAGGACAATCTGGTGGTTGGCCTCGTACAGATTGTTGAAGGTGTTGAAGAACTCCTCCTGAGTGGACTCCTTGCCGGCGATAAACTGGATATCGTCCACCAGCAGCAGATCCTTGTCCCGGTACTTGGCCCGGAAGGCGTCGGTGCTCTTGGTGCGGATCGCCTCCTGCAGCTCGTTGGTAAACTCATCTCCCTTGATGAAGATGATATTGTATTCCGGGTGGTTCTGGTGAATGGTGTGATAGATGGCGTAGAGCAGGTGGGTCTTGCCCAGTCCGGACTCGCCGTAGATGAACAGCGGGTTGTAGCTCTGGCCCGGATTGTCCGCCACATGGAGGGCGGCGTTGTAGGCAAACTGGTTGGAGGAGCCCACCACAAAGTGGTCAAAGGTGAACTCCTCATTGCCGATGAGCACGTTCTCATTCCGCTTGCCGGCGGTATTGTACTTGCTGGCCTCCTCCTTGGTGAGCACCAGCACGTCAATCTCGGCGGCAAACAGGTCATAGAGTACCTTTTTCAGAATGGGGAGATAGCGCTGAACCAGAATATTCTTTTTGAAGTCGGATGGGGTACAGATGACCAGCCGGTCCTCCTGCAGGTCGATGGCCTCAGCATCGTAAAACCAGGTGCTGACCGCGGTGGGGGTCAGCTCCTTTTCCAGAAGGGCAATCACGCTGGACCAGATTTCGGCAGCGGAATTCATAAAAACCTCCCTGGCGCCTCAAAGCGCATAGATAAAGTCAGCCCGTTTCCTTGGAAAGGGCGCCCGGCGTCGGCCCGGAGCCGGGCGAATGCCAGGCTCTTCGCGGTTTTGTGCGAAAACCTGGCAAATGAAAATATACAGGGTCAAAAGAACCCGAATTATGCACGAATATTATAGCATAAAAGGCCTTTTTCAGCAAGGCAAATCCGGGCATACATATAAATAAAAATAAGCTCCTTTCAGAAGGGAATTTTGTCGTTCCGGAGACAGGAAAGGGAAAATCCTTGCCTTGGGCACAAGATATTGTGTTTTCTCCCGGTAGCATACCAATCTCGTCCGATTTTCAGGGGAAATCGGGGAAATAATAGTTGACAGAGGGAAAAAGATTGGTTTATAATAGCTGTTGCATTCTGGGTCGGACTGTCTGTGCCGTCCATTGGCCCGGAGCCTGATACTGTCAGCTGCGGCCGGCGATTTTTTTGCCGGCTTGTTGAGCAATTAGAAAAGTCGGAGGTGTTATTCATGGCTACCAAACGTACCTACCAGCCCAAGAAGCTTCATCGCTCCAAGGTTCACGGTTTCCGCAAGAGAATGGCGACTGCCAACGGCCGCAAGGTTCTTGCCCGCCGCCGCGCCAAGGGTCGTATCCGTCTGACCCACTGATGAAGGGCAAAGCGAAGCAAATAGCGCCATGATTTTTCAGGGGTGGATGATCCAGGGCCGGAGGGCCGCATGATGGTCTTCCACCCCTAAAAGCGTTATTTTGCCGCTCCTGCGGCGATGCCGCAAAACCTATTGCCAGTGCAAGGAGAGAATAACCAGTGAAATCCTCTGTTACCCTCAAGGAGAATCGGGACTTTCGCAGGCTGTACAGCCGGGGAAAGTATGCCGCCTGCTCCACCCTGGTGCTCTACTGGCGGCCCAACCGGCTGGATCATAACCGGCTGGGCATCACGGTCAGCACCAAGCTGGGCCACGCGGTGGTGCGCAACAAGATCCGCCGCCGCATCCGGGAGATCTATCGCCTTCAGGAGCAGCAGCTGCGCCAGGGGATTGACCTTGTGGTGGTGGCCCGGAGCCGGGCGCCTCAGGTGGACTACTGGAAGCTGGACCGGGATTTCCAGAAGATGGCCCGCAAGCTGGGCATCTGGAAGGAGCCGGAACAGAAATGAAAAAGCTGCTGCTCTGGCTGCTCCGCTTTTATCAGACCCAGATCTCTCCCCTGCGTCCTCCCTGCTGCCGCTTTAACCCCACCTGCTCGGAATATGCCCGGCAGGCGGTGGAGAAGTACGGCCCCGCCCGGGGCGGACTGCTGGCGGCCAAAAGGCTCTCCAAATGCCACCCCTTTCACCGGCAGAAGACCATCGAATATGACCCTGTGCCATAGCCGGTGGCAGCTCCCTTTCACCCCAATCGGACCATACGCCTGAGGAGGCCACACATTGATTACCGCTATTTTACAGTTTTTTGGCCGGATCCTGCTGTGGATTTATAACGTCTTCGGCAACTATGCCCTGGCTCTGGCCATCTTCACCCTGCTGACCAAGCTGGTGCTCTTTCCCCTGTCCTATAAGGGCAAGCGGAGCATGATGCAGATGAACTCCCTCAACGCGGAGATGCAGCGTCTGCAGAAGCAGTACGGCAAGGATCAGCAGCGCTATCAGCTGGAGGTCCAGAAGCTCTATGAGGAGGAGAAGGTCAACCCCATGGGCGGCTGCCTCTGGTCCCTGCTCCCCCTGCCCATCCTGATGGGCCTGTACTACGTTATCCGCCGGCCCATGCTCTATATGCTCTGCCTGACCGAGGAGCAGATCACCACTGTGGTGGACACCCTGGCCGGCCTGGGCCACACCTTTGAGGCCAACCAGATTGCCTATCAGGAAATTCATATTATGAACCTGATCAGCCAGGACTCCAGCCTCTATTCCGCCGTCTCCAACGCCCTGGGCGACGCCGCCGTCAGGCTCCAGACCATGAGCTTTGACTTCCTGGGCATCAACCTGGGCGAGATCCCCGACTGGCAGTTCTGGAAGTGGGACACGGTGGACTGGAACCACATTGGCCTGTTCCTCATCCCCATCGTGGTCACCCTGCTCAACTTCCTGTACTCTCAGTACTCCATGAAGTCCAACCAGGTCAAGCAGGCCAATTCTGACGATTCCTCCGCCGCGGCTGCCAACAACACCAACAAGATGATGATGTACATGATGCCGCTGATGTATCTGTGGTTCGGCTACATCATGCCCGCCGGCATGTGCGTCTATATGGCCTGCAACGCCATCTTCAGCGCCCTGCAGGATATGGTTTTCTCCAAGTTCCTGAACAAGAAGTTCGCCGCCGAGGAGGAGGCCAGACAGGCCCGCATGGCGGAGAGACGGGAGAAGGAGAAGGAGAAAAAGGCGGAAATCGCCGCCCGCCGGGCCGCCATGGAAGACCAGATGAAGACCAAGAGCGGCCGGAAGGCTGCCAAGCAGGCCCAGAAAAAGGCCTCCGGCCGGGATAGCAGCGCCGGTCAGATCGGCGTGCGCAAATATGCCCGGGGCCGGAGCTATGATCCCGACCGCTATCCCATCACCGCCTATCGCGATCCCCAGGACGTGCTAGACGAGGAGGCCCTGGAGCGGGCCCTGGCCAAGCGGGGCAAGCGGCTCTCTCAGGAAGAGGAGGAGCTCCCCGTCCAGGAGCTGCAGGCCTCTGAGGAGCAGGATGCTCCTGTGACGCCGGAGACCCAGGCGGAGCAGGCCGGGGACACCCAGGCAGAAGAATAAGGGGGTTACACAATCCATGACCAAGTTTATTGAGACCACCGGTAAGACGGAGGAATTGGCCATCGCCGCCGCTCTGAAGCAGCTGGGCATGGACCGGGACGACGTCTCTGTGGAGATCATCACCCGGGCAAAGACCGGTTTCCTGGGCATCGGCAGCTGCCCCGCCAAGGTGCGGGTGAGCTACGAGGTGGAGGAGCCCGCTGCGCCCGTCATCGCCCCTGTACAGGCTGCGCCTGTCCAGGCCGAGCCCGCTCCCGAGGCCCACAAGGCGGAGGTCAAGGAAGCGGTCAAGCCGGAGCCCAAGCCCCAGAAGGCTGAGCCCAAGGCCCCCAAGGCCCCGAAAGCGGCCAAGCCCCAGCCCAAGCCTCAGGCAAAGGCTCCCAAGGAGCCCAAGCCGCAGCCCAAGGCAGAGCCCGCCGCACCCAAGGCGGAGCAGCCTGCCGCACCTATTCCCGACCGTACCGAGGACATTCTCAGCTTCCTCACCGGCCTGATGGAGCACCTGGAGGTGGAGGCCACCCCGGTGGTCACCTCTGAGGACGACGGCATCTATCAGGTGGAGCTGACCGGCGAGGGCCTGGGCGCGCTGATCGGCCGCCGGGGCGAGACCCTGGACGCCATCCAGCAGCTGACCAACTACGCCGTCAACCACGGCCAGAACCGCCGGGTGCGGGTTCATGTGGACTGCGAGAACTACCGGGAGAAGCGGGAGGAATCCCTCCAGCGTCTGGCCCGCAAGACCGCCGGCAAGGCGGTGAAGTACCGCAAGAACATGATGCTGGAGCCCATGAATGCCTATGAGCGCCATGTGATCCACGCAGAGCTGCAGGACTATCACCCCAATATCTCTACCTACTCCACCGGCACCGAGCCCAACCGCCGCATTGTGGTGGCTTACAACAAGTAAGAGACAGCAAAAGAAACACCTGAGATCGTATACGGTCTCAGGTGTTTTGTCTTTGCCTGTGCGGCGGACAGCGGGTCAGTCCCCGCTGTAGAAAATCTGGGCCAGAGGGGAGCTCTCATCCAGAATCAGCGTCTTGTTCTCCCCCGAGAGGCTCTGCTTCGCCGCGTCCAGAGAGATCATAAAGGTGTAGAATTCCGCCTTTTCCGGGCTGTTATAGGCCTGGGCCAGGATGTTCATATAGGCGGCGTCTCCCTCGGCACGGATGACGGTGGCCTGGGCCTCCGCCTCGGACAGGAGAATCTCCACCTCCTTGTCGGCGTTGTTCCGGGTCTTCTGGGCCTCGTATTCGCCGTTGGCGGTGTATTCGGCGGCGATCTTCTCCCGCTCTGAGATCATCCGCTCATAGACGGCGGTCTTGTTTTCCGCGGGCATGTCCAGGGTCTTGGTCTCGATGGCGGTGATGTCGATGCCGTACTGGTCAAAGGTGTCGTCGCAGTTGGCCAGAATCGCCTCCGCCAGCCGTCCGTCCCGGCCGGAGATAATCTCCTCCTGCTTCATGCTGGAGATGGTGGTCTTCAGCGAGTTGTACACCACCGTGTTGATGCGAAACTCTGCATTGGACACGTTGGCGGACAGGGACTCGATGAATTTATAGGGGTCGGTGACGTGCCAGGTGACAAAGCAGTCGGCAATCATGGACTTCTTATCCGAGGTGATGACGTCGGAGACCGCCAGGTCATAGAGCATCAGCGTCTTGGGAATGGTCTGGGTGGACTGGATAAAGGGCAGCTTGAAGGAGGGGCCGGGCTCGTCCACAATCCGCACCACGGCGCCGAACTGCTTGATGACAGTATATTCGTTGGCCTTGGTGACCACCAGGCTGTTGGAGGCCAGCAGCAGGAGCAGCAGAACGGCCAGAATGATCAGCGCGGCCCGCAGAATCGGATTTTTCCCCTTGGCAGCGGGGGTTGGCACGGCAGAATTCATCTCAACAGGGGTCATCTCAGTTGCCTCCTTCCGTCTGGGTATCGGCAATCACAGGGGCGGACACATCGTTGTCCACCGGCAGATAGGTGTGAATCTCATCCCCGTCCGACTTGATGATCACCTTGAGGTCGGGGAGAATGTCGCCCATGGTCTCGTAAAACAGCCGCTGGCGGGTGATCTCCGGGTACTTGGCATACTCGGCAAAGAGGGCGTCAAACCGCTCCGCCTGGGCGTTGGCCTCGTTGATGCGGGCCTGCTTGTAGGCCTCTGCCTGCCGGATATCCTCGTCCGCCTGGGCCTTGGCGGAGGGAATCACCTGGTTGTAGTATTTGTCGGCGTTGTTGGTGGCAGTCTCCGCCCCCTGCTTGGCGGTCTCCACCGCCTTGAAGGCGTTCTGAACCTCGGTGGTGGGAGGCTCCGCGTCCTGGATGGTGATATTCACCAGGGCGATGCCCAGATCCTCCTGCTCCAGCCGCTGGGAGATCTTCTCCCGGATGGCGGCCTGAATCTCGTTTTTACCGGTGGTGATGACGGAATCCACGTCATACAGGCCGATGGTGTCCCGGATGTAGCTCTGGGAGAGCATCTTCAAAATGCTCTCCGGGTCGTCCGAGGCGTAGAGGTACTTGATGGGGTCGGTGACCTTCCACTCCACGTAAAAGTCCACGTCCACAAAGTTGTAGTCCACGGTGATCATCACCGATTCGGACTCAATGGTCTCGGCGGTGTCGCTGTTGTAGCCGATCTCAATGCCGTGGATGTTCTTGGAGATGATGGTCTTGTCCTGGATCAGAGGGATGATAAAGTGGAGGCCGGAGTGCTCCACCAGGCTGGGCTTGCCCAGGGTGGTGATGACGGCGTACTGATCCTCAGTGGTAAAGAAGACGGCGGAAAAGGCCAGCAGGAGGGCGGCAAGGACGCCGAATACGGCGATCAGAATCACCTTGACCCTGCGGGCAGTGGTTGTGTTCATTTGAAACCTCTCTTTCTCTGCCGCCGGGGGCGGTCAGAATGCTGTGTGTCGGGGAAGTAGCTGTATTATCGGTCAGAGCGGTTTAAAATGAAAGATACTTTTGGTGAAAAAAGGGTTAAAAGAAAAGACAGAGGAGGCTGCCGGAGGAATTTCCGGAAAACCTTCCCATTTTCCAAAAAAGGTGGTAGAATAAAGCAAATTATTCCCCTTTGTGAGGTATCCATATGAACGAAACCCCTCTGGAGGCGCCTCTGTACGACGCCCTGCACGCTTTCTCCGCGGAAAAGCCCCTGCGCATGTGCATGCCCGGCCACAAGGGCATCGGACTTCCTGTCCCCGAGCTCAAGGGCTACGCCGCCCTGGACTTTACCGAGACCAGCCGCACCGGCAATCTCTACGAGGCGGACGGCCTGATCGACCGGGCAGAGCAGCTCTGGGCGGACTACTGGGGCAGCGAGCACTGCCTGTTTCTCACCGGCGGCTCTACCCAGGGCCTGCACACGGCGCTGAATCTGGCCGCCCGGCCGGGGGAGAAGATCATTATGGATCGGGTGAGTCACCGATGCCTCCATACCGGCATGGCCCTGCTGGATCTGCACCCCTGCTGGCTGAGCCGGCCCTGGCTGGACCAGGGGGGCGTCTTCGGCCCGATTGCTCCGGAGACGGTAGCCCAGCTGCTGGAGCAGAACCCGGACTGCCATACCGTCTGCATCACCACCCCCACCTATTACGGCGTATGCTCCGATGTGGAGAAGATCGCCATCGTCTGCCACGCCTACGGGGCCAAGCTGGTGGTGGACGGGGCCCACGGGGCCCATCTGCCCCTGTTTTACCGGGAGAACCCCTATGGAGAGGCGGATCTGGTGGTGGTCTCCGCCCATAAGACCCTCCCCGCCCCGGGACAGACCGCCCTGCTCTTTGCCAACGGCTATTCCATGGAGCAGCTCCGGCAGAGCAGTATGCTCTTTGCCACCTCCTCTCCCTCCTATCCCATGATGGCGGCCCTGGACCGGCTGCGCACCTGGCTGGCCTGCGGCGGCGAGGAGCGGAGCTTTCTCACCGCAGGGGCGGTACTCCAGCTGCGGGAGAAATATCCCACCCTCCAGGAGGAGCCGGGAACCGTGCTGGATCCCATGCGGCTGACCCTGCTGGCGGAGGACGGCTATGCCCTGGCCGCAGAGCTGGAGGCCATGGGCCTCTACCCCGAGATGGCGGATCAAAACCATGTGGTGCTCATCCTCACCGGCGCCGACGGAGAGGAGCAGGTGGATCAGTTGGACGCCATTCTCACCGCCCTGGACCTGGGCTATCAGCCGGCGCCCAGGCTGGAGCGGCTGATTCCCCCCGACCCGGAGCCGGTGTGCACGCCAAGAGAGGCGATATTCGGCCAAAAGGAGGAGCTTTCCCTGGCTCAGGCCGAGGGTCGAGTCTGTGCCCAGCAGGTGGCCCCCTATCCCCCCTGCGTGCCGGTGATCGCCCCCGGGGAACGGATTGGAAAAAATCATCTGGCCTATTTGGGGAAGATAGGGTATAATGACAAGAATGGAACAATATCCGTTTTAGCGTGAAGAAAAAGAGATGTTTGCAGAGAAGAGAGGTACTGGCATGAAACTGGTGATTACGGTGGTCAACGTGGATGACGAGGAGAAGGTGCGCTCCAGCCTGATCAAAAAGGGCTACGGTACCACCAGCCTCTGCTCCCAGGGAAACTTTCTCCAGCAGGAGAACCGCACCCTGATTACCGGGGTGGCCGACGACAAGGTGCAGGAAGTGATCTCCGTCATCCGGGGCGCCGTCCACCGCCGGGAGATGCCGGTCACCGGCCCTCTGCCCGTCCGCTCCATGCTGCTGGAAAACGACCCCCAGATCCTGGTCTCCGGTGCCACCATCTTTGTGGTGGACGTGGAGCGGTTTTTACGGGTATGAATCTGACCCGGCTCGCAGGCAACGAGCGCATCAAGGAGCAGCTCTCCGGCCCCGCCCGGCTGCCCCACGCCATCATTCTGGGCGGCCCCCAGGGCAGCGGAAAGCACACCTTAGCCCGGCTGCTGGCCCAGGCCATGGTCTGCGAGGAACCCGGTGAGGCCCCCTGCGGCGTCTGCCGGAGCTGCCGGCAGGTGGAAAAGGAGATCTACCCGGATATGCCCCCGCTGGAGTCCTTTGTGGATCCCAAGGATCGGGAGAAAAAGGGCATTGTGGTGGAGACCATCCGCAACCTGCGCCGGGACGTCTTTGTCCGGCCCAACCAGGGCAGGCGGAAGATTTACCGGATTGACCAGGCGGAGAAGATGAATCCGGAGGCCCAGAACGCCCTGCTCAAGGTGCTGGAGGACGGGCCGGACTATGCCGCCTTTCTGCTGCTGACGGAAAATCCCCTGGTGCTGCTCCAGACCATCCGCTCCCGGTGCGTCCGGTACGACCTGGCTCCCGTCTTTGGGCCGGAGGCTTTGGCGTTTCTGAAAAGCCGGTTTCCCCAGCGGGAGGAGCGGGCGCTTCAGGCGGCGCTGGACGCCTCAGACGGCATCCTGGGCCGGGCTGTCAGCCGGCTGGAGGGCGAAGCGGAGGAAAATCCCAGGATCGGGGAGGCTCTGACCGGTCTGGCCAAGGCCCTGACCCATCGCTCCGAGCTGGAGCTGATGGAGTGGTCGGTGGGCCTGCAAAACGACAAGCTGACCCGGGAGCAGCTGGGGCAGCTCTACCAGTCCCTGCTGGAGGCCATGGCGGCCGCCCTCACCGGCGCGCCGGCGGGTCAGATTTGGCGGGACTGCCTGACGCCGCGGCAGCAGGCGGAGCTCTCTCAGCTGGCCAGAACCGGACTGCAGGCGGTGGAGGGCAACATCTCCCCCGGCCACAGCCTGGGCTGGCTTGCCGTCTCCGCCTGGGAGCTGCTGCGCCTGGAATGAGGCCGAACAAGGGCATAAACTGACAAGGAGGACAATCCTGTGACAGAGATTATCAGCGTCCGCTTTAAAAACGGAGGCAAAGAATATTATTTCAACCCCAACGGTATGCAGGTGGCGGAGGGCCAGGTGGTGATCATCGAGACCGCCAAGGGCATCGAGTGCGCCGTCTGCTCCAAGGGCAACGCCATGATCGACGAGACCGAGCTGATCTCCCCGCTCCGGCCGGTGCTGCGCGTGGCCACCGAGGGGGATCTCCGCCAGATGGAGGAGAACAAGAAAAAAGAGGAGCGGGCCTTCCAGATCTGTCAGGAGAAGATCGCCGAGCACAAGCTGGAGATGAAGCTGATCGAGGTGGAGTACAGCTTTGACGGCAGCAAGATCCTCTTCTTCTTCACCGCCGACGGACGGGTGGATTTCCGGGCCCTGGTCAAGGACCTGGCCTCCATCTTCCGCACCCGCATCGAGCTGCGGCAGATCGGCGTCCGGGACGAGGCGAAGATGCTGGGGGGCCTGGGCATCTGCGGCCGGCCCTTCTGCTGCTCCTCCTTCCTCAACGACTTCCATCCCGTCTCCATCAAGATGGCCAAGACCCAGAACCTGTCCCTCAACCCCACCAAGATCTCCGGCACCTGCGGCCGGCTGATGTGCTGCCTGAAATATGAGCAGGACGCCTATACCGACCTGCTCAAGCGGGCGCCCAAGCAGGACTCTCTGGTGGAGACGCCGGAGGGCGTGGGCGTGGTCAATCAGGTAAATCTCCTCCGGGAGACCTGCAAGGTCACTTTGGACAATGACCCGGACACCCCCCGCTTCTACAAAAACAGTGAGCTGACCGTGATCCGCAGCGGCAAGGGCAAGCGGCCCGCCGGATATGAAAAGCCGGAGGAGTCCGCCGCCCCCGCCCCCCGCCCTCTGCGGAAGGAGCCGCCCAAGCAGGAGCCTGCGGCCGAACCACTGCCGGAGGAGACAGAAGTGCTGCCGGAGGAGGAGAACACCGCTCCGGTGGAGGAGGAAAAGCCCGCCCGTCCCCCCAGACAGCCCAGACAGCGCCGTCCCCAGGAGCCGAAGCATTCCGAAGCCAAGCCGGAGGGAGAGAGCCGGGAGCAGCGCCCCCGCCGTCCCCGTCCGCCCCGCCCTCAGCAGAGCCAGAAGCAGGAGGAGGCCCAGGCCGCGCCTCAGTTCAAAGAGGAGGGTCAGCCCGCCGAGCAGCGCCGTCCCCGGCCCCATTACCGGAAGCACCGCCCCCACGCCCGCAGGCCGGAGGAGGGCGGACAGCAGCCTCAGGCGCCCAAAAACGAAGGATAAACAGCAAACCGCCCTGTATCTTGTCTGATACAGGGCGGTTTTGTATAGAAATAGGGACGTAGGGGCGCACATTGTGCGCCCGTCACATAGAAGCGGCGTTTTATTGGCTGTCCAGCTTCAATACCGCCATAAACGCCTCCGTCGGCATCTGCACCGTACCCAGGGAGCGCATCTTCTTCTTGCCCCGCTTCTGCTTTTCCAGCAGCTTCTTCTTCCGGGTGAT
>CAMELY010000013.1 GCA_945926565.1 uncultured Clostridia bacterium
GGAGGTCTTCCCTTGAACTGGTCCGAAACGTTACAAAAGTACAATCCCTTCCGCAACTACAAGTCCTTTTCCCATTGGTTCAGCTATCACAAGCGGGCCGTCATCCTGGTGCTGCTGGCCCTGGGGGCCGGGATTTACTTCGCCCTTCTGCCCAAGGATCCGGAAGCCGACTATGTGGTCAGCTGGGTGAGCACCAAGCTGCTCTCCGACCGCCAGGAGCAGGCCCTGACCGACCAGATCACCGCAGCGGGTACTGACGTCAACGGCGACGGCCAGATCGTGGTGCGGATTGACCAGTACATGATCTCCTTTGACCCGAATCTGGAGGGGGACGCCCTCACCGAGAGCTACAGCTATCTGACCAAGCTGCTCAATGCCATCCAGGCGGGAGACTGCCGTCTCTATTTCATGGAGGACCCGGAGGGCTTCCAGCGCACCACAGGCCTGCTCCAATACCTGGACGGCACCATTCCTCCGGAAACAGACAGCTATGAATGTGCCAACTGGGCGGAGATGTGCGTCCCCTTCCAGGCGGACTGGACCGATCAGACCATCTATCTGGGCCGCCGGTGCCTGTTCAATGGGGAGGATCCCGAGGAATGCTTCCCCGGCGCCGACGCCCTGTTTGCCGCGCTGACACAAGGATAAGGCTCCACCAGATATTCCTCAGATTCTTCTCATTATAGCATAAAACCAGAGATACGCCTATCCCCTATCCAGGAAAAGGCCGGACGGCTTTCGCCGCCGGCCCCACAGGAACGGAGGGTTCCCATGATTGAAAAGCTGCACGGCACGCGGGAAACCGTAGACTTCAGCGTCGCCAATTCCGTCCGCCTCTATCACAACGAAAGTCCCGAGTGCTTCCCGCCCCACTGGCATGTGCCGGGCGAGATCATCTCCCCCATCAAAAACACCTATCAGGTAACCACCGGAGGCAAAACCCTGGATCTGAGCCCCAAGGACATCCTGATCGTGGCCCCCGGTGAGCTGCACTCTATTATCGCGCCGCCCACGGGAGCCAGGTATATTGTCAATTTCGACACCTCTCCCTATGAGCGCTTCCAGGATCTGACCTTCCTCTTCTCCACCATGTCCCCCTTCTACCTGCTGCGCCGGGAGGACAACCCCCAGCTCAGCAGTGCCCTCTTCTCTCTGCTGGAGCAGATCGAGGGGGAGTATTTCGGGGAGGGCATCTACCGCGAGAGTGAGATCAGCTCGCTGCTGCTCCACTTTTTCGTGCTGCTGGGCCGCAGCCGGGGCAGCTCGGAAAAGCTGCAGGGCACCGCCCTCTCCAAGCAGCAGGAGTATTCCGACCGGTTTATGCTCATCTGCAGCTACATCAACACCCACTGCACCGAGAACCTGTCCCTGGAGCAGATCGCCGAGCAGGCTGGCTTCAGCAAATACCATTTCTCCCGGCTGTTCAAGGAGCTGACCGGCACCACCTGCCACAACTATCTGATCAACCGCCGGATTCTCTTCGCCCAGACGCTGCTGATGGATTCCTCCGTATCAATTAC
Source organism: uncultured Clostridia bacterium (assembly GCA_945926565.1). Taxonomy (GTDB): domain Bacteria; phylum Bacillota; class Clostridia; order Oscillospirales; family Oscillospiraceae; genus Onthomonas. Next base: position 1,521 of record CAMELY010000013.1, read on the forward strand.
GGAGGTGGCCATGCGATCTGGTTTCAACTCGCTGGCCACCTTTAACCGTATCTTCAAGACCCAGATGGGCTGCACCCCTTCCGAATACCGGAAGCTGGGCGCAGACATCTGTCACTCGTAAATTTTCCGTCCCTTCTCGTCACCGATGCCCGTCTTGCGGAAGAAGTAGGTGTTGATCACATCCCGCCACTCGCAGGCGTGCTCCTTCTGATGGGCGAACCGGGCCTCCAGCCGCTGGAACACCTCAGGTTTCAGGTCGGGCTTGAGGCCCATTACCATGTCATAGAACCGGGCCGCGTCCTCGGCGCCCTCAAAGTGGGTGTCATAGATGTGCTGCAAAATGGTCTTACCGCTCTTGAGCACATAGTTATAGGGCAGATGGTGGAAGAACAGGAGCAGTTCCTCCGGACAGGTCTTGGGATCGTTGAACAGTTCCGCGAGATCGGGGGCATACTGGCTCACATAGTCGCTGCCGTTATGGGTGCGGTCGATGCCGATACCGTCATGGCAGGGCCGGACATAGCAGCCCCAGCTGCTGTACTCATAGCCGTCCACGTTGGGGCCGTAATGATAGTGGGGATTCACCATCCAGCCCACGCCCAGGGGGGCGTTGTACTTCTCATAGGTGGGCCAGGACTCCATCAGAATCTCCCGCAGGGTCTCCTCCACCTTGGGATTGGAGCCAAAAGTCAGCCGCAGCCACTCCTTTGCAATGGCCTCGGCGCTCAGCGTGGTGTCGTAGCTCAGCCGGCCAAAGCCGTACAGGTTGGCGGCAGCCAGATCGTGGCCGGTCCAGTTGGCGTCGTTGCCGGTGTTGGTCACTGCGGCCATGCCGAAGCCTGCGCCGGAGATCAGCTCCGCCACGGTGCCGCCGGTGTGCAGATCGGTGTCCAGCACCTGCCGGAACCAGGGCATCAGGTAGCACACATGGCGCTGCTGGCCGGTATACTCCTGGGCAATCTGGAACTCCACCGTGAAATGGGTGTGCTTCAGGCCGCCGATGAGGGGAGACACCGGCTCCCGCACCTGGAAGTCCATGGGGCCGTTCTTGATCTGGAGGGTGACGTTGTCCCGGAAGGTGCCGTCCAGGGGCATAAAGTAGTCATAGCCCGCCTTGGCCCGGTCAGTCTTGGTATCTCTCCAGTCCTGCTTGCAGTTGTAGACAAAGCAGCGCCAGATGATCCGGCCGCCGAAGGGGGCCACGGCGTCGGCCAGCATATTGGCCCCGTCCGCCTGATTCCGGCCATAGGTGAAGGGGCCGGGCCGGCCTTCGGAGTCCGCCTTGACCATAAATCCGCCCAGACCGGGGAGATTCTCCCACACCGTCTTGGCCGTCTCGCTCCACCACTGGGCCACCTTGCTGTCGCAGGGGTCAGCGGTGTCCAGGCCGCCCAGCTCAATGGTGGCGGCGAAGTTGACGCACAGGTACAGCTTGATTCCGAAGCTGGCAAAGATGTCCAGATACCGGCGCAGCGGGGCAAAATACCGGTCGGTAATCAGCCAGGTGGCCGCATGCTTCACGTTGACGTTGTTGATGACCACGCCGTTGAGGCCCACAGAGGCCACCATCCGGGCATAGTCGGTGATCCGCTGCCAGTCCTCGATGATCTGGTCATCCTTGTAGAAGAAGGAGTCGCCGGAGTAGCCCCGCTCAATGCTGCCGTCCAGGTTGTCCCAGTGGTTGAGCATCCGCAGGTCGTTGGAGGGCTTTTTCTCCTCCTGCCAGGTCAGCGCATCCCAGCTGCAGCTCTCCATCTGGAGCTGACGCAGCAGGGCAAAGACGCCGTACAGCGCACCCACAGCGCTGCCGCTGCGGATGGTGCAGATGCCATTGGCCGCCTGGGCGGCATAGCCCTCTGCCGGGAGGGCGGCGTCCTCAGACAGCTGCAGCTGCGCAGGCTCCCCCGCCTGGGCAGTCACCAGCTGGGCCTGATACAGTCCGGCCAGACCCAGAGTCAGTTCCTCCTCTGTCCGTTTGGCCACGGGGCCGGAGAAGTCACTGCGCAGGGCGATCTTCCGGCCCGCCTCGCTGCAGATCTCAGGGTACTCCAACCAGCATTTCGTGTAGTTCATGGTCATTTCCTCCTTAACTGTTTTCTGGTTCTATCTGCCGCAGCACTTCCAGCAGGCGACGGGCGGTCTCCCCGCCGTCGCCGTCCCGGTTGGCGCTGCCAAAGGTGATACGAATGGTGGATAGGGCATCCCGGGGATCGTCCCCCACAGCCAGCAGCACATGGGAGGGCCGTTTTTCCCCGCCGTTGTCGCAGGCCGCACCCGGAGAGATCAGCACATCCGCCAAATCCATCCGGTAGACCAGCTGCTGGGCGCTGACCCCGGGCAGGATGACGCTGACCATTCCGGGCAGCCCCTCCGGAGTGCTGTGGAACCTGGCCCGGGGCGCGCCGGCGCGCAGTACCCGGCAGAATTCCGCCGCCATTTGCTTCTGACGCAGGCGCTGGGTCTCCATCCGTTCCAGGGAGAGGCTCAGCGCCTCTGCCATGCCCACGATGGCGGCTACCTGCTCGGTGCCCCCACGGACGCCGGACTCCTGTTCCCCGCCGTAGATCAGGGGCCGGAGCTTCAACCCTCTCCGGGCGTAGAGAAAACCCACGCCCTTGGGGCCGCCGAACTTGTGGGCAGAGGCAGTGAGCAGATCCACCGCTCCCAGCTGCACCGGGATATGCCCCACCGCCTGAACGGCGTCGCTGTGTATCAGCACACCCGCCTCCCGGCACATCCGGCCCAGCCTGGGAATATTCTGGATCACTCCGATCTCATTGTTGGCGTATTGGAGGGAGACCAGCTTTGGCCGCCGCTCCAGCACCTGTGCCAGAGCCCGCTCGGGCACGGCGCCGTTTTTTTCCACCGGCAGGTACTCCGTCCCCACCCCCAGGGCCTTCATGCCCTGACAGGCCCGGAGCACCGAGTGGTGCTCAATGGGGGTCGTCACCAGCAATCTGGCTCCGGCCGTCTGTCCCAGCGCCCCGTTCCAGATTGCCCAGGAATTTCCCTCGCTGCCGCCGGAGGTGAAGTAGAGCTCCCCCGGGCTGCAGTCCAAAAGCGCCGCCATCTGTTGCCGGGCCCGCTCCACCCCCTGCCGGCTTCTCAGGCCGAATCGGTACAGGCCGGAGGGGTTGGCGTATTGCTCTTTTAGATAGGGCTCCATGGCCGCCAGTACCCGGGGCTCCAGGGGGGTTGTGGCGGCGTGATCTGCGTAGATCACACGTCTCTTCTCTTCCATTGCTCATCACTCATAGAAATTGAAAGCTGTCAAAGTCAAACCGGCAGCCGGGCAGGAAGAGGAAGGTCACGTCCTGCATACCGTAGACCGGCTCAAACCGGAAGGTCTGGCTCCCCCACTCCGGCTGGCAGTGGAATTCCAGAATGCGCCGCTGCTGGGCTCCCTCCTGCTGGAAGCTGATGTGGATGGTGTTGTTCTCCAGATCGCTCCTGCCGCGGACGGTCACACCGCTGCAGCCCTTCTCTCCGAAATCCAGGGACTGGAACACCAGAGAGACGTTGTTGCCGATCTCGCAGATGGCCTCCGGCTGGCGGAGGAAGCTGTCGCCGTAGATCATGTCACAGTCCACCGCCCGGATGGGATCCCAGGCCCGGCTCTGCCTCTGGAACCGGAAGCCCTTGATATGAACCTTGGTCTGCAGCTCGATGCCGAAGGTGGCAAGGCCGGTGAGCCGCTCATCCAGCCGGAAGGTCTCCATTTGGTAGACATTCCACATCTTCGGTCTGTGATAGATCCGCTCTCCGATCATTTTACTGTCCGGCCCGTAGGGCAGGCCCTTCCAGAAGCGGATTGTGGTGGGCTCTCCCGCCAGCTCAAAGACGGGAATCTCCACTGTGTCGCTGCCGTCCCGGCCGAAGTCCAGGTTTTCATAGGCCACCCAGCTCATGCCGGTGCGGGAGAAGGAGACGCCCCGCTCATTGCCGTTGCCCACGTCCCCGCAGCTCTGGTCGTACAGGCTGCCGGTGATAAAGGAATAGGGATCGGGGTTCAGCTGGCCCATGCCCTCGATCCGCAGCTCCAGTTGAGAGATCAGCTGAGGGATTTCCTTGCCGTTTTTGCAGCTGCAGCGCACCCGGATCTGGCCGTCGCCCAGGCCCCGCACCCGGACAACCGTCCCCGCCCCATTGAGCGGCTCCAGCACGGCATTGTTTACCGTGACGCCGCCGTCGTCTGCCAGCCGCCATTCCAGGTCGTGGTAGGTGGCATTTGCAGGACAAAGCTTTACCGAGCAAACAGCCTCCGGCTGCTCCGGGGTCAGTACGGTGCGCTCCGCCCTCAGCTCCAGCTTGCGGACGGGCACCTCATTGACGTCCCAGGTGGGAGGCAGCATGGGCTCATGACTGGCCGCCTCTCCCTGGCAGGGGCTGGTCTCCAGCTCCAGCTCGGCAGGCGTCAGGCCGGGGGAGGTCACTTTCACCCGCAGCTTGCCCGGCGTTCCGTTGCCGGACACCACGGCCAGCAGCAGGCCGGAAAACAGCCTCCGGCTGGTGGTCTTATACTCCTCATAATCGGTGCTGTCACCGTTGTCCAGGCCCAGCAGGACGCCGGCCCCGGAGACCTCCACCGACACCCGGTTGTTGGCGTTGCGGACAGGACGCCCCTGGGCGTCCACCGTCGAGATGGTCAGGAAGGCCAGCTCCCGGCCGTCCGCTGACAGCATCCTGCGGTCAGATTCCACCCGGAGGGCGGCGCTGTCTCCAAAGGAGTCCTGCCGGTCCCGGGCCACAATCCGGCCTGCAGCATCATAGGCCACCGCCTCCAGGCTGCCGGGGGCGTAGGGAACCTGCCAGGAGGCGATGCGGCTCACCTCCGGATTCAGCTCCTTCTTTCCCTGGCTGACCCCGTTCACCCACAGCTCCACCGCGGCGGCGTTGGAGGTGACGCAGATGTCGATCAGCTGCCCCTCGTTAAAATCCCAATAGGGCAGCAGGTGCACCATGGGATGTTTTTCTCCGTCCAGCCAGGCCGCCTGGCAGGTGTAGAAGGCGTCCTTGGGGAAGCCGGCGGTGTCGATCTGGCCGAAATAGCAGTTTTTGGTATGATAAGGTGTGGGCTCGCCGATATAGTCGAAGCCGCTCCACAGGTATTGGCCCAAAGTGTAGGGATGCTCCTGCTCCGTCCGGAGGCAGGCGTCCAAGCTCTCCGCGCCCCAGCTGGTGCGGCTGTTGCCCAAACTGGAGCACTGCTGGTCATCGTCTACCAGCAGGGACTTGGACAGGGGGAAGTGATACACACCCCGGCTCTGCACCACCGAGCCGGTCTCGCTGCCGTAGATTACCCAATCAGGATGGGCCTCATGGTGCTCCCGGTAGCAGCGCTCGCCGTAGTTATAGCCCACCACCTTGATCAAATCCGCGCACTTCTGGGTGTTCTCCCAGGGCATATAGTTAGAGCCCAGGGTGGGCACCCCATTGCCCTTGGGATCGTGGAGGGCCACCTGGGCCATGAGGGCCTTCATGGTCTCCATGCCCTGGGGGCCGGCGTGGGTGTCGTAGATCTCGTTTCCAATGCACCAGAACAGCAGGCTGGGGTGGTTCCGGTCCCGGCGCACCCAGCTGGCCACATCTCTCTGATACCAGTCCCGGAAAAAGCGGCCATAGTCGTACTCATTCTTACCCCGGGTCCAGCAGTCGAAGGATTCGCTGTTGATCAGAATGCCCATCTCGTCCGCCAGGTCCATAACCTCTTTTGCCGGCATAATGTGGCCGGTGCGGATGGAGTTGACCCCCATCTCCTTGAGCAGCTCCAGCTGCCGCCGGGCGGCGGAGACGGAGAAGGCGGAGCCCAGGCAGCCCAGATCCTGGTGCATGCACGCCCCCCGGAGCAGCACATGCCGGTGATTGAGGAACATCCCCCGGTCCGGCGTCAGCTCAATGGTGCGGCAGCCGAAGGTGCTCTCCATCCGATCTGTCTCTTCCCCATGGGTCAGCAAGGACACCCGAATTCGGTAGCAGTAGGGCCGCTCCAGCTCCCACAGCTCCGGCTGATCCAGACGGAAGGTGACGGTTCCAATCCGGGATCCCTGCTCCCCCCGGAGATAGGTGCCGGAAACCGACTCCGGAACCGGCTTCGTCTGAGCCGCCGGGAGCTCCAGGCTGTCCAGCAGGTGGTCTTGCGCGTCCAGCAGGGAAAACGCCAGAACGGAGCCGCTCAGCTCCATCGGCTGGCTGCTGCCCAGCTCGGCGCCGGCCTCCACCGTCCAACCGCCCTTCTGATCTTCCCGGGGGGCAATGTACAGGCCATGGGGCACCAGATGGAGCTCCGGCATCTCCCACAGCTCCACGCTCCGGTAAATGCCTGCGCCGGAGTACCAGCGGGAGTTGGAATTCTGGAACCGGCAGCGCACCAGCACCTCGTTCTCCCCTGCCCGCAGGGCGTCTGTCAGGTCAAAATGGAAGGCGGTATAGCCATACTTCCACTCCCCCAGCAGGACGCCGTTGAGGAAAACCGCACTGTCCATATAGACCCCGTCAAAGGCCAGGGCATATCGCTTTCCCGGCTCAGGCTGGAGGGTAAAGCGCTTGCGGTACCAGCCGGTTCCGTCCTCATAGAGCCGCTGGACATGCCAGATCTGCCAGTCGTGGGGCAGCTGTACCGGCGTCCAGGGGGCGGATTGGGCCGGAGCCTCTGTGCCGCAGGCGGTGTCCAGATAGAACTCCCAATTGCTGTCAAAACAGTTGATCCGATTCATATGTTTTACCTCCCTATCAGGGCAATCGACTATTTGACCGCTATGATAGTCTCAACAAATCCTCTCGTCTAACCATTTGTTGCCCGAAGCTTGCCAGATCTTGCCCCGGCGGGCAGGCTTTGCTCATAGCAAGAGGCAGGTCTCTGGTCATACGGAGACCTGCCTCCGGCGGTGAGTCGTCTCGTTTGCGGTGGGGCGTGGATGCTTGTGCATCCACGCCCTTCCCCGCTAGTTTGAATTCAGCCGGTCAGTGCTGAAATTCTTACTTGCTGGCCTGATAGTAGTCGTTATACAGGTCAACGATGTTCTGGACATTCTGGGCCTCAATGGCAGCCACATAGGTGTCCCAATCGGCGTTGATGTCGGCCTGGCCCATAGCGAACTTGCAGGTCCAGGTGTTCATCTCGCTGAACAGAGGAGTGGCCCAGAGGTTGGCCATCTCGCTGTCGTCCTCGCTCAGAGCGATGGAGGGATCCAGAGGCTTCAGGGTACGATAGGCGCCCTGGCGGTCATAGAAGTCCCGCAGGTCGGGAGCGAAGTTGGAGGTCAGCAGCTCGGTGGTGCCGCCATACATGAAGTTGCCGCAGGCGAAGCCATACTTCAGACGCATATCCTCCTGGTCGTCAGAGGTCTGAGCGATGGACAGGCCGCCGCAGTAGTAGCCGGGAGTCAGGGAGTAGACGCCGTCCTCGACGGTGTAGGTCTCGCCCTCAACGCCCCACTTGGTCAGGGTCAGGCCGGCGTCGGAGTACCACAGCCAGTCGACGAAGCGCATCAGCTTGATGAACTCGTCCTCGCCCAGGTCATTCAGGGCCTTGGAGGAGATCATAACGCCGCACTCCAGACGGGAGTTCTCAGCCTGATAGGTGATCTTGTTGCCGTCAGCGTCGACGCCCATGGGGATGACGCAGCGGTAGACGGAGAAGTTGCCCTCACCCAGCTGAGCCTTCAGGCCCTCGATCTGAGCGGTGGTCTGGGAACGGTTGGTCAGGATCAGAGCGGTCTTGCCGGTGTAGAAGGCGGAGTCAGCAACGGTGTCCTCCTGAGACCAGGTCTCGGGATCCAGGATCTTGTTGGAGACCAGCTTCTGGACGACGGTCATGTAAGCCTTGTAGGCGTCGCTGGTGGAAGAGACCTTGAAGCAATCGTCGGCCTCATCGAAGTACAGGTCAGCCATGTTGGTGGCGACGCTGCTCCAGGTGGTGTAGATGCCGTAGCTGCGGGAGATCAGGTTGATCAGGCAGCCGCCGGTGCCGTAGCCGGAGGTGGAGCCGCACCAACGGTCGGTCCAGATGTAGTCGTTCTCAGAGCACATGCCCTGCTCGACCATGTAGGCCTTGACGCCGATCAGGATGTCAGCGAACTCGTCCCAGGTCCAATCCTTCTCCAGCTCAGCAATGTTGTAGCCAGCAGCGGTGAAGATGTCGTCCCGCAGCAGCAGGGTGTAATCCTGGAGAGCGGTCTCCTTCATGCCGGGCAGACGATAGAACTTGCCGTCGTCCTGACGGATGGTATCCACGTCAGCGGCCATGTTGTAATCGTTGTAGAAGTTGGTGAAGTTGGGCATGTACTGGGTGTAGTCGGACACAGCCACGATACCGCCGCCGTTGACATAGGGGATCTCATTGTAGGTCTTGGGGATAATGTAGGGAGCGGTGCCGGAGGAGACGGCCAGGGCGACCTTATCGGTATAGCTGGCGTTGTTCACGATGGTGATGTCCAGGTGAACGTTGGTGGCCTTCTCGATCTCAGCGAAAACGCCGCCCTCTTCCTGCCAGCTGTCCATGATGGGATAGGCATCGTTGTCGTTGAAGAACATGGTGTAGGTCACGGGCTCATCGGAATAGAACTTGGTGCCATAGGTGTAGCCCAGGGCCTCGTTGTAGTAGCTGCCGTCGCCGTTGTCCACGTCGCCGGAGCTGGCCTCTTCCACAGCGTCCTTGTTGACGGAGTCGACGGGCTCAGAAGCGGGGGCGTCGCCGCCCTCATCCTTGGGGGTCTCGCTGGTGCTGCCGCCGCCGCAGGCGACCAGAGACAGCATCATTGCCAGTGCGAGCAGAAAGCTCAGAAACTTTTTCATGATTTACCTCCATTGTTTTTTGTATTTTTGCTCCTCCAGAGAGCATCCTCCGGGACGGCAGCCCCGCTTTCGGTCTGACCCCCGTCCCCGGGGTGCCGGGAATCCCAAAGGATACGCTCATGGCAGGTGGAACAACTGATTTATCCCTTGACGCCGCCCAGCATCATGCCCTGGACGAAGTACTTCTGGATGAAGGGATAGACACAGATGATGGGTGCAGCCGTCAGCACCATGGCGCAGGACTTGATGTTGGCGGAGATAGACAGGGTCTCAGCCGCGTCCTCCACGCTCTGGCTGGTGGAGATCAGGTTGCGCAGGTAGTAGGCCACAGGCCACTTGCTCTGGGTGTCCAGGTACAAGAAGGCGTCAAACCAGTTGTTCCAGTACTGAACCAGATAGAACAGAGCCATGGTAGCCATAATGGGCTTGGACAGGGGCAGGGCCACCTGGAAGAATACGCCGAACTTGTTCAGGCCGTCGATCTCGCCGGCCTCCTCCAGCTCACGGGGAACCGTCTCAAAGAAGGAGCGCATCAGGATGACATAGTAGGTGGAGATCATGCCGGGCAGGATGAAGGCCGCAACCGTGTCCCGCAGACCCAGGGAGATCATCAGGATGTAGTTGGGGATCATGCCGCCGCCGAAGTACATGGTGAAGATGATCAGCGGGCCGATGACCTTGTTGCCCCGGAGCTCCGGCTTGGAGAGGGGATAGGCCAGCAGAGCGGAGGTGAACAGAGCCAGGAAGGTACCCAGGATGGCATAGATAATGGTGTTGCCGTAGTTCTGGATAAACTGGCCGCCGGTGAGCACATAGACATAGGTGCTCACGCTGAAGTCCACCGGGAGGAGGGAGACCTTGCCGGCGATGATGGCGTCGGCGGAGGAGAAAGACTGTGCGATCAGGTACAGGAACGGATACAGCATCGCGCAGCAGATGATGATCATCAGAATGGTATTAAATACCTGGAACACGCGGTATCCGACGGATTCCTTGATCTTGACAGGCTTTGTGGTATCAAGTGTTTTTGCCATGTTCTCTTCCTCCTTTCCCTTAATACAGGCTGCTGCCGGTCAGCTTCTTGGAGACCTTGTTGGCAACGGTCAGCAGGACCAGGTTGATCAGGCCCTGGAACAGGCCGACGGCGGTAGCGTAGCTGTAGTTGCCGGAGCCGAGACCCATACGGTAGACGTAGGTGGCAATGATATCAGCCGTCTCATAGGTGGTGGGGCTGTACAGCAGGAAGACCTTTTCAAAGGCCGCGGAGCCGCACAGCTGGCCGATATTCAGCACCAGCAGGGTGGAGATGGTGGGCAGGATGGCGGGGATAGTCACGTTGAGGCACTGCTGGAACTTGTTGGCGCCGTCCAGGCTGGCCGCCTCATACAGCTCCGGGTTGATGCCGGACATGGCAGCCAGATAGAGGATGGTGCCCCAGCCGATGCCCTGCCAGATACCGGAGACCACGAAGATGGAGGTGAACCACTCCGGCAGAGAGATGAAGGAAATCGCTTCACCGCCCATGGAGACGATCAGCTTGTTGATGGGGCCGCTGGTGGACAGAATCTCACGCACCATGCCGGCCACGATAACCATGGAGATAAAGTGGGGCAGGTAGGAGACGGTCTGGACGATCTTCTTCCAGATCACGTTCTTCAGCTCGTTGAGCAGCAGGGCGAAGATGATGGTCAGGGGGAAGCTGATGAGCAGGTACTTAAAGTTCAGCAGCAGAGTGTTCTTAAAGGCCCGCCAGAAGTTGGCGTCCTTGATGAACTGATTGAAGTACTTCAATCCGCTCCACTCATCGCCGAAGATGTTGCTACCGGCACGGTAGCGGCGGAAGGCGATGATGTTGCCGGCCATGGGCAGATACCGGAAGACGATGTAGTAGACCACGGGGATCAGCATCATGACATAGAGCTGCCAATACTTGCGTAAATGCTCCCCAAGGCTCTTCTTCGCGGGCGGCTCAGCCAGCGTGATCGGCTTTGCTTTTTTGGTGATTGCAGGCATTGAATTTCTCCCTCCTCATAGAATTGGTCGCTTTTCCCATTCGGAACAGGAATGAGAACGGTTGTACCGGCTGTTCAGTCGGCACAATGCCGGATCCGGCATCGGAATGTCAGCCCGGCTGGGTTCCATTTCTTACTTTCCGATTACCACCCTCCGTTCTGCGGCGAGAGAGACCTGCTGAGGCTCCTGGCCAGTCAATTGTACACTGCGGGGATCAGGCTGAGAGGCGCCCACAAACACAGTATAGGCGCCGGGCTCCACGACGGCAGTGCCGGTTTCATCGCACAATGCAAAGGCAGACAGAGGCAGATGCAGGGTCACGGTCTTGCGCTCGCCCGGCTCCAGATCCACCTTGACAAACGCCTTAAGCTGGGCGTTGGGTGTCTCCGGACGCTGGGCCTTTACATAGGCCTGCACCGTCTCACGTCCGGCCCGCTCGCCCACGTTGGTGACGCTCAGCGTCAGATCGACGCCTGCCTCGCCCACCTGGGCGGCGCTGGCCTCTACTGGGCCGAACTGGAACCGGGTGTAGGTCAGTCCATAGCCGAAGGGATAGAGGGCCTGCTGCTGCATATAGCGATAGGTACGCCCCTTCATGGAATAATCCGTAAACGGGGGCAATTCCTCATCGGAACGATAGAAAGTGACGGGCAGCTTGCCCTGGGGAGAGACCTCTCCGAAGAGGGCCCGGGCAATCGCCTTGCCGCCCTGGGCGCCGGGATACCAGCCCTGGAGGATGGCGTCCACATGCTGGTCTGCGTAGTTCACTGCCAGCGCGCTGCCGGAGAGCAGCACCAGCACCACCGGCTTGCCGCTTTCCACAATTGCCTGGAGAATCTCCTCCTGATGACCGGGGAGCTTGAGGCCGGGCTTGTCGCCGCTGGCGAACTGGTTGCCCTGATCGCCCTCTTCGCCCTCCAGGCCGGAGTCCAGGCCCATGCAGGCAATGATGACGTCGCTCTCGGCGCAGACGCCCTTGACCTCAGAAAGGCGGTCGTTGGGCTGAGACAGGTTCTGGAACCGGTCTCCAAACAGGGGGCAGCCCTCGGAATAGCGCACCCGGACGTCATCACCCAGATAGTCCTCAATACCCTCCAGAACGGTGATGTAGCGGGAGGAGGTGCCCTCATAGTTGCCCAGCAGCGCCTTCCGGTTGTCGGCGTTGGGGCCGATGACGCCCACCGTCTTCAGCTTGCTCTTGTCCAGGGGGAGCAGACCGCCCTTGTTCTTCAGCAGAACTAGGCACTTTTCCGCCACCTGGAGGTTGAACGCCCGGAACGCCGGGGTATCCACCTGGTCAAAGCCAATTTTGTTATAGGGCACAGCCTCCTCCGCGTCGAACATGCCTAGCTTCATCCGGGTGGCGAACAGGTTAATCAGAGACTCGTCCAACTTGGACTCGGGGAGCCGTCCCTCCTGCACCGCCTGCTCCAGATAGACATACAGGTCGCCGCAGTTCAGGTCGCAGCCGTTTTCCACCGCCATAGTCACCGAGGCCACCGGCCCGTCTGTAACCATATGGCCCTCGTGGAAGTCCTTGATGGCCCAGCAGTCGGAGGTGACGTGGCCCTCAAAGCCCCAAGTATCCCGGAGGATGTCCTTGAGCAGCGTCTTGCTGCCGCAGCAGGGCTCGCCGTTGGTGCGGTTGTAGGCGCCCATCACCGTCTCCACGCCGGCCTCCTTGACCAGCGCCCGGAAGGCGGGGAGATAAGTCTCCCACAGATCCTGCTGAGAGACTTCAGCGTTGAAATAGTGCCGTTGATCCTCGGGACCGGAGTGTACCGCGTAGTGCTTGGCGCAGGCGGCCACCTTTAGATAGTTGGGATCGTGACCCTGGAGGCCCTCCACAAACCGGACGCCCAGGCGGCTGGTCAGGTAAGGATCCTCGCCGTAGGTCTCATGGCCCCGGCCCCAGCGGGGGTCACGGAAGATGTTCACGTTGGGGGCCCAGTAGGTCAACCCCTTGTAGATGTCCCGGTCCTCATAGCGCCGGTGAAGGTTATATTTTCCTCTGGCCTCGGTGGCGATGGTGTCGCCCACCTGCTCCATCATGTCCTCGTCAAAAGTGGCCGCCATGCTGATGGCCTGGGGGAACACCGTGGCCACGCCGGCCCGGCCCACGCCGTGGATACCCTCGTTCCACCAGTTGTAGGCGGGAATGCCCAGGCGGGGAATGGCAGGGGCCCAGCTGAGCATTTGGCTGACCTTCTCCTTCAGCGTCATCTGCTCCACCAGTGCCTTGGCCCGGTCACGGTAAACCGCATTCTGCTGTTTGTTCTCAAACAAGTCTCCCATGATTTTCTACACTCCAAACGATGCTTTTTTCAGCGCTTTCAGCGCACATATCCAAATCCCAGAATGGTAAAGGTCTTGTCTTCCTCCCCGGGGGCCATAGAAACCTCTATCCGATGAGGCTTTGCCGTCTCCTCGTCCAGAAGGACGGTGGCGTGGCAGTGGGTCCAGCCAGCCTCCAGCGGGTCACAGCACTTGACCGGCGCGCCGTCCACCCTGACCTGGGCCTTTCCGAAGATGAGATTGCCGGAGTCCTTGAAGATCATCTGCAGCTTCGCGCAGGTCAGCTCCAGTACAAAGGGCTGATCTCCCGGCTCTTTTTTCCAGTTATAGGGGAACTCGGGGGTGTTTTCCGCCTGATCGTCCAGAGGGACGCACTGCAGGTCGGTATCCGTTCCGGTAAAGGCGCCCGGATCAATCACCGCGTCCGCCGGGCAGTCCTTCTTGTCCAGCAGCCGGATCCCGGTAAAGTTTCCGCCGTAGACGGGGGGCACATCCCCGTCCGTCTCCCCCATCTCCTGCTGCCGGTCCAGCCGGTCCAGCAGGTAGAGCAGACTGTCGGTCATCACCCGATGGCCCCGGTTGGAGGGATGATAGACGTCGTAGAAATACTGCCGCTTGGTGATCACCGTCTCAACGCCCTCCCGGGCCACGAACTGAGGGGACACCGCCTCCAGCAGATCCACCATAGGCAGCTGGTAGCGCCAGCCGATGGGGGCAAGCCGCTCTTTCAAATTCCAGTCGTTGGCGAACACCGAGAAGAGCAGAATCACCGCCGGCTGCTGGGGCTCGCTCAAAATCCTGCGCACCAGGCTCTCGTAGCAGACGCCGCAGGTCTCGTCGCCCTCGTCGTTGACGGCAAACTCAATGACCACCAGATCGGGGGGCATGGCGCCGTTCCGGGTGATGTCCCGGTCATATCGGATCAGGCCCAGTTGGGAGGGGGTGCCCCCCACGCCGGCCTTGATGTAATGCAGATTTTCGCCCGTACCCGGCGCGTAGCGCTCCCGGATGGCCTCAAAGGTCTTGCGGGCGTAGCAGTTTTGCTGAATGGGCACCGCCCCGGCTCCCTGGGTGATGGAGCCGCCCA